>JAIRPH010000139.1 GCA_031257135.1 Spirochaetaceae bacterium | reverse complement strand
ACCTGCTGTTTTTCCAAGAAGCTCTTCAATCATTGGAAAGCCTTTAATATGGCTTTCCACTACCTCAATTATGGCTTCGTTTAATGCCTATCATACTTTCTGGATCACCACCGATTTTCTTAATTCGTTTATGACAATTTCAAAATATCCCTTATTCGCATACAACAGTCCGCGGACATTTTCAAAAAGAAAAAGGGAAGGCTGTAACTGCCGTATCGCGTCCACAAAAATAGGGAAACCGTTCCTGCCGTCCGCCGCTCCCTTTTGATAGCCCCACACGCTGAAGGGCTGGCAGGGCGGGCCGCCTATGACTATATCCGCTTGCGGGTATTCAAAACCGGGGGACAGCTTTGCTTCATGGCATATACCGGAAAGATTTTTATTCCAGGTTTCGCAGGCCGCCCTGTCCATTTCATACCCTATGGTCTTGAAGCCCGCCGCCTCGAAGCCCAGAGATAAACCGCCCGCGCCCGCGAACAGGTCGAGGACTGTTGTCTTTTCGGTCTCTTGCGGGCGTAATGTCTCGTTCAGGCAGTCCCAAAACTCCATAACGCAGAGTATGCCCTAATTGGCGGCTTTTTCAAGGCGTACCCGAACAGTAACGCGGGGATTCCGCCCCCGCCTTATATTTAGGGGATAATCGCCTTGTAAATCTCGCCCTACGGACCCTTCTCGCCCTTATTGTTTTCCCAGCACGGGCAGATGTATAACGCCTTACTTCCGTAGGCTTCTACAAGCAGTCCGTAGTGTTCTACAGAAGTCCCGTAGCGTTCTCCAAGATGTCTGTAGCGTTCTACAGAGGTTCCGTAGAAGTCTACAGAAGTCCCGTAGTATTCTATGGAAGTTCCAGAGCGTTCTACTTAAAAGCACCATATCGTTGAAAAGGCGTATTTGTCAATCGGATAAAGAGGTTATACGCCATTGCCCCGAAACGTCGTCTCCGAAGCCTGCGTCAGGCGTCAGTTTAAGGGCTTGAAATGCGCCGCGGAGGGGGCGGTTCGGTTATTCGGTACGGATAAAATGTCCGCTTTTTCCGCCGGATTTCTCCCAAAGCCGAATCCCGCTGATAACCATGCTTCGATCTATCGCTTTGCACATATCGTAGATAGTAAGCAACGCCACGGATACGCCGGTAAGGGCTTCCATTTCCGCGCCGGTTTTTCCAGCCAGCTTCACTCGGCAGAACGCCTCAATGCGTCCTTCCAGAATCTCGAAGTCTATGGTACAGGCGTCGAACTGGAGAGGATGACAGAGCGGTATCAACTCGGCGGTCCGTTTCGCCGCCATAATGCCGGCAATCCGGGCGGCGCCCAGCACATCGCCCTTAGCGGCAGAGCCTTCCCGAACCGCCTTCAGGGTTTCCTCGGCGGCAACGATATGTCCCTTAGCTGACGCGGTCCGCAGGGTTATTTCCTTGCCGGAAACATCAACCATAACCGCATTGCCCCGGGCGTCAAAATGCGTCATTTCCATGCTTACAAGATATATACCTTTTTCAGATTCAATACAAGAACGAAATAGCTTTAATCCGGCGCGGATTTTGGCAGGTCACAACTTATCAATCAGCATGGAACACTTTCCTGAAGGAATCGGGAGGGTCTTCTTCTTTTTTCCAAGAATATTGATGGTAAAGTAGTACAGTTTTTCGCTTTCCATGTGGATTTCCCAGCCTCTGCCGCTTTTGTTGGAGAGAATCGTAATCATATTTTTTTTAAGCGAGAGGTTTTCTATGCCCATAATCTCCAAATTAGGGATAATCCAGTCTACGGTCTTCCGGGGAAGCGAGATAAACAGTCCGACGATGTTCTCGATGGTCAAACAAATGGTGGAAAGCGCGTCGTAGGTGAGATACTGCACCCGCGGGAAGTCCGGGCGTTCCGGCCACTGCGCGGGACCTTCTTTCAAGGGAAGATAGGCTTCCCAGAGCTGTCCTTTGAGATTGTGATGAGACGCGGTCCCTTCGGGATTCATGGAATCCAGCACAAAATAGAGGTGCCGGATCGCACATTCCCGGGCTAAATCCCACCGCTGATACCGTTCAAGCCCCTTAATTACCATGAAGGTCATGTGGGGAAAGACCGCCCCTCGGTAGCCTCGTCCTGACTCGTCGAACAGCGGCTCGTTTACCGCCACTGTGGGAAAGGGATGAGGCGCGCCGAAAAACCGCGGGTCTTGGAGCTTTTCGATGAGCTGTTCCGCCTTATCGTCGTTAGGGATTTCCGCCAAGAGCGCCCAATAGCCGGACAGCAGTTTCACCGGAATCCGCTTTTCATTCTGATCGAGATCGTAGTAAAATCCATCGCCGGGGTCCCACATGAGGGCGTTAATCCGGGTTTTTAAGGAAAAGTAGCGTCGTTTATAGTGAAAACTCGATTCCTTGTCATTGAGGATATCCGCTAAAGCCGACATATACAAAACATTAATGGCTATCATGGTATTGAAATCCATCGGATAGACGACTCCCTCCTGCGGGGCGTTAGCCATACTGGTCGCGCTCAAGGGAACCCGATAAAGCCCGTTAGGTTGTTTGAAGGAAAGGTCAATCCATTCCATGTAACGCTGGAGAATCGGCAGGACGTCTTTAACCCGTTTTTTGTTGGCTGATTTATGATACAGATTGAACTCAGCCCATGCGAAGAGGGGAAGCCCGACTCCTTCGGGATTATCCGGTTCCATCGCCGCGGAAAGCCCTGTTTCGATAGTATAGGCTGACCGGATCGCCCCGTTCGGTTCCTGTCTATCGTAAAACACATCCAACGTCGGATGAGCCTGATAAATCCGGTTTGAGTAAACCAAAAAAAACGAGGAAAAAATGGCGTCCGCCTGCTGAATAACCGGACTGCCGGGATAAGAAAAGAATTTTCCTTCGATACTTGAGGGTTTATCAGGCGAAATATCCGCGCCGGACATATCGTTCCTCATCTCTTCGGTTGGTTCAGGTCTTTCCTGCGGGCGGTCTCCTACCGCATTCCAGCAATCTTGAATCCACGCCCAGGTTTTATCATAAATATCAACAAAATCCTGATCGTAAAAGTGAATTTTAGGAAAATCACGTTTTATCACAAAAACTCCTATGAAAACCTAATCCGGCTTGAGGAATTCCCCACCTTTTTAGAAAAACGCGTATTAAAAAATGCATTTATTGTATAGATTACTGTAGTTCAGACGGCATTGCAAGGATAATCTGAAAAAAATCGGCTGAGAGTAATTCTCGAAGTATAGCCGTCACTTTTTCAGTCCCAGATAGATCAGGAGCCGTTCCCAGAACGGGATCGGAGGAATAACGTTTCCGGGATACAGGTGATGCAAGTCCGGGGCGTTTTCGGCATAAGAGGGCTGAACATCCGCCGCCTGAACCGCAAGGAGCCGGTTCGCTTCAAGGAGTTCGGGACGATACTCGAAGTGCATATTGTCGTATAACGCCCATCGTCCGCCCCAGATGAATCCTTCGTTTTCAAATGCCCGAATCACTTCCGCCGGAGGAATCCATCGCCTATCCCGGGGGACCGCCATCCAGTCGCTGTTGAATATCCGCTCCCAAAACCAATACATGACTTTATTCCCTAACTGTTTGGGCTGAATATCCAGAGCTAATCCCCAGCTATGATAACTCTGCCGGCGGGTCCCTTGTATCGGTCTCCAGTTATAGCCTCCGATAGAATCCAGAGAAGTCACAAACTCGGCGATTTCGCGGTTCTCCTGAGCGAGAGCCTTAATCTGCTGTTCTACTCGGCTTAGGGGTTCTACAATATCCTCATGGATGACAATGTTCTTGCCCAAGAAAACCGCCTTTACCTGATGAGTTTCTATTTCCGTCCTTGTGGACCCTCCGTATAAGGCGGACTGAAAGCCCATGTAAGGGTCATCCATATCGAGCCGGGCTTCGCGGGCGCCTTGGGCTTGCAGGGCTTCTAGGGTTTCCGGGGAATAGTCCGCGGGATCGGGAATATCTTTGGGGTACACAGAAAACATCTGGGACCGGTATTCTTCCCAGTTATGCCGCAGTTCCGGGGGAAGAAGTCTGCCATGAGACCAATAAAAGAGGGCATCGCCGACTTTTATGGTCCAGTCTCCGTCAATGAACGCTACGGCTTCCACTTTATCCGGGTACACGTGCTGAAAACTTTTTAGCATTATTTCGCCTTCCAGTTCCTGAGCGCAAATGCTTGCTACGGAAAGGACAAAACAAACAGCCAAACCCGTAATCGTATATTTCATCAATGAGCAACTATAGCATATTTCAATTTCCTATACTATGCCCTAAAGGAAGCGAAGGGTTCTCAAAATAGAGAAAAAGTCTCGATATTTACGCCGATACCGCCTCGGCTGTATTGACGATTTACACATAAACGGGTATCTTCTATACTATATGAACCAAGATAAGGGAAAAGCGGGCTTACAGGATTGATTTAAGCCTCTTTATTCCTATTATATCTTATATAAAGAGGATAATGGTGACCGTATCGAAAGAAATAAGCCGGCTTGAACACTCTGCGGTAAAATTGACCCTCACCGTGGCTAAGGATGAAGTCCGCTCCGCCTACGATAAACTGGTAGACAAGTATGCGAAGTCCTTCCAGATTCCCGGATTCCGTAAAGGAAAGGCTCCTAAAAATATTCTGGAGCGAAAATTGGGAGACGCCTTGAAAGGCGAAGCCATAGCCTTCATCTTGGAAGAGGCGACGGCTTCCATCTTTGAGAGTAAAGATGAACTGCCGCTGGACGCCCGCCCGCTTCCTTATTCAACTCCCAATATAGACAATATGCCGGACCTCAATCTTGAGGCGGACTTGGTCTTTACCCTAACCTATGATACTATGCCGGCGGTACAGCTCGGACCGTGGAAAGGCGTTGAAATCGAAGTTCCTGAGGTCGTCATCGGCGGCGAGGATATCCAGCGGGAATTAGAGATCATCCGGGAGCGGAATGCCGTCGTTCAGGACCGAGACGATGACGCTTTAGCCGCCGCAGGGGATGTGGTCACCGTGAATTACGCCGAACTCACCCCGGAAGGCGCGGCCGATCCCGCTACGGAACGGCAGGATTTCGTCTTTACTCTGGGAACAGGGCATAACGTTTTCAAATTCGACGATGATGTCTTGGGAATGAAGAAAGGCGATTCTAAAGATTTCGAGAAATCCTACCCCGAAGACTTCCCGGATTCGGAACTGGCCGGCAAAACCAAGAAGCTCCGAGTAACCCTCACCGCGCTTAAAGAGAAAAAACTCTCGGCCTTGGATGACGACTTTGCCCAAGATGTAGACGAAAAGTATAAAACCCTCGATGACTTGAAGACCAGCATCAGGGACCGTCTTAGCAAAGACCTCGAGGAACGGCTTCGGGCGTTTAAAATCAACAAAATCATGGGAAAAATCATGGAAAACACTCCGGTAGACCTGCCTGAGTCTATGATCCAGTTTCAGTTAGACCGGCATTGGCAGAATCTTGCCCAACGGCTGAATATGACCGTAGACGCCTTGAAGGAAGCTACTCGGGATGGGCAGGCGCCCCTGTCCGCTATGATCGCAACATGGCGTCCCGAAACCGTTAAGGCTCTGCACAGCGGACTCATTTTGGACGCGATCTCGAAAGAGCTGAATATCGAGGTTTCCGACGAGGATATAAAAGTCCACATCGAAAATCTCTCGCAAAAAAGCGGTATGTCCCTCGAGGATATGCAGAGCTATTACCAACAGGGAGAAGCCCGGCAGTATCTGGAGGAAGAGATCAAAGAAGAGCGGGCTTACCAGCAAATCCTTGAAGAAAGCGTAATTAAAATAGGGAATACGATGAATTATCGGGAATTTGCCGAAAATAACGGATAGAGTATACAGTCAAATAACCCGCGTCCAAGTCCGGGACTTGTTCATAACATATTCCGGCTTAGACAAGGGCAAGCCTGATGTATAGGGCAAAGCGGAAAGACGCTTGACGCTCGGACAGACGGATATTTTTTTTGTAAGGAGAACGCCAATTCCTCTTTATAGCTAAAGCTAGGGGTTTCTGCGGCAGATTTTTCTGATGAATGAACAAATGAACACGCTCGTTCCCATTGTGGTGGAACAGACTGGAATGGGAGAACGGTCCTACGATATTTACTCCCGGCTCCTCAAAGACCGAATTGTCTTTTTGGACGGCGAGATAAACGACCTCACCGCGGACCTCGTAGTCGCTCAGTTGCTTTTTCTGGACGGGCAGGATACGGAGAAAGATATAAATCTCTATATCAACACCCCCGGAGGCTCTGTTACCGCCGCGCTGGCAATCTACGATACTATGCGGTATGTAAAAAGCGGGGTCCAGACCATCTGTCTAGGTCAGGCGGCGAGCATGGGGGCTCTCATTCTTACCGCGGGCGCGCAGGGAAAACGCATGGTTTTGCCTTCGTCGAGGGTCCTGATGCACCAGCCTTGGGGCGGCGCGCAGGGGCAAGCCCGAGATATCGGCATTCAGGCGAAAGAAATCGTCAGGCTCAAAAAAATGCTTATCGATTATTTTTCAAAACATACCGGCAAATCTCCTGAAACCATTGCCGCGGATATGGAACGGGATTTTTATATGACCGCTCAGGAAGCGGTGGATTACGGCGTGGCGGACTCGGTTTTAACAAGGGAAAAATATGGCAAGGCTTCGTAACGGCGGCGGTTTTGAACGGTCATGTTCCTTCTGCGGCAAAAGCGCGGATATGGCTCGGCGGCTCATCGCAGGACCAAACGACGTTTTTATTTGCGATGAATGTGTAGAAGTATGCCGTAAAATCCTCTCCGAAGAGGATCATGAACTTTCCAGTCAGTTCACCGGAGACATCCCGACGCCGAGAGAAATCAAATCGTATTTAGACTTGTTTATCATAGGGCAGGATAACGCAAAAAAAGCGCTCTCGGTGGCGGTGTATAATCATTACAAGCGGATCGCGAATCCCGCAAAAGACCCGGAAGATGTGGAAATCGAAAAATCCAACGTACTGCTCATCGGTCCGACGGGAACGGGAAAAACTCTGCTGGCGAAAACGCTGGCGAAAAAGCTGAAAGTACCTTTCGCCATCGTGGACGCCACTACGCTGACCGAAGCGGGCTACGTCGGCGAGGACGTGGAAAACATTCTTTTGAAGCTCATCCAGAACGCCGGGGGCAACATTGCGGCCGCGGAACGGGGCATCGTGTACATCGACGAAATCGACAAGATCGCCCGGAAAGGCGAAAACGTTTCCATTACCCGAGACGTTTCCGGCGAAGGCGTCCAGCAGGCGCTCCTCAAGATCATCGAAGGCACGATTGCGTCGGTTCCGCCTCAAGGAGGGCGTAAGCATCCGAACCAAGAAATGATTCGCATAGACACCACAGATATTCTGTTTATCTGCGGCGGCGCGTTTGTAGGATTGGATAAGTTTATCGAGCGCAGAGTTGTTCAGCATCCGATGGGTTTCGGCGCGGATGTGCGGGAGAAAACGAGCAAGAATCTCAAGGAACTGTACGACGCTCTGCACCCGGACGATCTCATTCACTTCGGGATGATTCCTGAGTTTATCGGGCGGCTTCCCATCACCGTGAGCCTTGAGGAACTAAAACGGGACGATCTCAAACGGATCATCACTGAGCCTCGAAACGCCATTGTCAAACAATATCAGGCGTCGATGGCGATTGACGATGTAAAACTTGAGTTTACCGAAGGCGCCATCAACGCGATCGCGGATACCGCAATCAAACAGAAAACCGGCGCCCGGGGGTTGCGGGCTATTGTAGAAAAACTGATGACCGATATTATGTTTGATATACCTTCAATGGAAGGCAGTAAGCGGGTCATTATCACTCAAGACGTGGTCGAAAAAGCTGAAGCTCCTGAAATACATCCGCTCCAAAAAAGCGCATGAAATTCCTTTCCTCACTTAGAGGAAAAACGCAGACCGAAGAATTTCCGCTCCTGCCCCTGCGGGAATTGGTGCTGTTTCCCAACACGATGATGTCGGTATTTATCACCTACAAACTGGGGATGATAGCTATCGACGAAGCTCTCAAACGGGATTTGCGGCTTTTCGCCGCGTGCTTGAAAGTGCAAGACGGCGGCGAAACCTACTCCTCAGGAAGCGTCGTGAAAATCGTCCAGCACCTGAAAATGCCGGACAATACCTTTCGCGTCGTCCTGCAAGGCGAGTATAGAGGAACTATCTCCTCGTCGGTCAGGCAGAACGATCTGTCCTTAGTCAAGGTTGAACCGATTAAGCCCGCGGAATCCCTCAGCGCAGAAACGCAGGCTCTGATGCGGGCGGTGCAGAAATCCTTCGCCCTATACGCGGAATACACTAAAAAAATCAGTTCCGATACCTTGGTAGTTGCGGAAAAAACCGAAAGTTCGGAGCGGCTCGCTAATCTCATCTGCCATTCTGTGCAGGTAAAGGCGGAACGGAAAATCGAGCTTCTCAGCATCGCTGATCCCACCCGCAGACTTGAGGCGGTACTTGAAACTCTTGAACGAGAAAACGAGATTTTCAACATACAGAGAAATATCAGCGTCAAAGTAAAATCTCGGATGGAAAAAAATCAGCGGGATTACATTTTAAATGAACAGCTTAAAGAGATAAACAAAGAACTCGGCAGAGACGACCGGGCGGAAGATTTTGCGGAACTGGAACGCGCCGTTGAAGCGAAAAATCCGCCGACAGAAATACTGCTCAAAGCCCGCAAAGAACTTGCGCGTCTGCGGAAACTACAGCCCTTTACCCCTGAAGCGGGTATTTTGCGGGGTTATCTGGAATGGATTGCCGACCTGCCCTGGGACAGTTTCAGCCCGGATTCGCTTGATTTAGCCGAAGCTGAACGTATCCTCGAAGAAGATCATTTCAGTATGCGGAACGCGAAAGAACGTATTCTTGAATTTATCGCTGTCCGCACAATTTTTTCTTTGCATCAGCAAGCGTGCGATACGCCGGCGGGGGTCAAAGGTCCGATTCTCTGTTTTGTAGGACCTCCGGGAACGGGTAAGACGAGTCTCGGCAAATCGGTCGCCCGGGCGTTGGGGCGGCGGTTCGTGCGGTTTTCTCTCGGGGGCTTGCGGGACGAGGCTGAGATTCGGGGACATCGGAAAACCTACGTCGGCGCGATGCCGGGAAAAATTATTCAGTCCATGAGCAAGGCGGGAACGCTTAATCCGGTATTTTTACTGGATGAAATCGATAAAATTTCTCATGACGCCCGGGGCGATCCCGCGGCGGCTCTGCTTGAAGTTCTTGATCCGGAACAGAACAGCAGTTTCGCTGATCATTATATGGAAACGCCTTATAATCTTTCTCATGCGCTTTTTATCGCTACCGCTAACGCGCTGAACGGTATTCCTTATCCGTTGCAGGATCGCATGGAAATCATCGAGATTCCGGGATACGGCGAGAATGAAAAACTGTCTATCGCGCAGAAGTATCTTATTCCCAAGCAGATGAAGGAAAACGGTTTAGGTTCAGCGGAGATTACCTTTACTGACGATGCTGTTCGGGATATTATCCGGTATCGGACGATGGAATCCGGGGTGCGCGGTCTCGAACGAGAGATTGCCCGGTGTATCCGGCGGATCGCTCAGGAAGCGTTGCGCGGGGAATACGGCAGAGAACCTGAAAAACCGCTTGCGGCGTTTACAAAAACGGTCGGTTCCGCTGAGGTAGAAAAACTGCTGGGCAGACGCAAATACAAGCCTGACATCATATTTAAGGAAGCCCGGATCGGCGTTTCTTACGGGCTTGCTTGGACGGAAACCGGCGGTATTATGCTTCCGGTAGAGTCCGCCGCGTTTGACGGTTCCGGCGCAGTAACGCTGACGGGCAATCTGGGAGATGTGATGAAGGAAAGCGCGCGGATTGCGCTCTCTTATTTGCACAGCGCGCAAAGCCGATATCGGTTTGAGACTGATGTGAACAAGACTGATTTTCATCTGCACGTTCCCGAAGGGGCTGTTCCGAAGGACGGGCCCTCTGCGGGGATTGCGCTTGGAGCGTCGCTGTTATCGGTTCTCTGCGGAATCCCTCCCAAAGCCGGCATTGCGATGACCGGGGAACTCACCCTTACTGGACGGATTCTTCCCATCGGCGGTTTGAAAGAAAAACTGCTCGCCGCGGTTCGGAACGGCATGAAACGGGTACTGCTTCCCGCGGGCAATAGCGACGACTGGGCTGAACTGGACAGCGACATAAAAGAAAGCATCGCTGTTGACTTTGTGGAAACCGCGGAAGAAGCGTTTCGGATACTGTTTGACAATCTGCCATAACCTAATTTAAAAAAAACGAAAAAAACGAAACGCCTCTCTTTAAAAAATCACATATTCCGCAGTTCGTTGTCCAGACGGGCTTTGTCTTGATTGGAAATGATATTTTTATCAAGCAGGATGCCGTCAAGAACAGAAAGATAATTTTTGAGATGCCCGAAATGATTGACCTTTATCATATCAATTTCGGTCTTTAGCCCATTAATCTCGGTTCGCATTTCGGTCCGCAAGCCGTCGATTTCGGTCCGCAAGCCGTTGATATTTTGGTCCAAAGCCTCAAACCGCTTGTCAAGCGAATCGTCCAGCGCGGACTGCTTAAAGCCGTATTTGAGAAAATTCAGCCCATGCTTGCCGAATCCAACGAGAAATAAAATCCCCGCCGCAATACCCAGCGCGCCCGCGGCTATAGGCGGAACAATAGCGACGATTTTATCTAAAAAATCCCACCCGGTCATAACGCCTCCCTCAACGCTCTCTAGTATAGCGCAAAGCCGTCTTTTCAGCAAGAACGCCGGCGTTAAAATCGGAATGTCAAAAATGATAAGCGCATTGAAGGAAAAAGGCTTGACCGCGGAATACTATTTTTATTATACTTTTATGTATATTTTTTATATGTAAGGATGTTTTGAACCATGATTTTTTTAACAATGTCTAGGAAAGGCATGAGGGCAAAGTATCGCCCAACGCCTTATACGCCGCCACGCCGCCACGCCGCCACGCCGCCACGCCGCCACGCCGCCACGCCGCCACGCCGCCACGCCGCCACGCCGCCACGCCGCCACGCCG
>JAIRPH010000071.1 GCA_031257135.1 Spirochaetaceae bacterium | reverse complement strand
CCGCCGGACTGCTGGGGCTGACTCGGCTGTTGCGCGGACCCTTTCGCAAAAAGCCCGCCTCCCAACGCCAACGCCAGAACCGCCCCGAACATAATTTTTCTCGTTTTCATTAAATTTTTCTCCTCTTGGTATTATTTTCAGCATAGTATCCAGTTTCCCCGGCTCTGTCAATCATTCAGAATAGGCCTGAAAAAATCCGGGAAACAAGAAGAAGCGTTTTTCGGGAGAGACTGCCGGGCATTTTTGTTTTTTTGATTAGGGGCTTTTTTAGCCTATAGGCTAGTAAAGCATTTTGGAAGTTAGAAGGTGTGCAACTTCTAAAAAAAAGGAAAAGGAATTAGAAGGTGTGTAACTTCTAAAAAAACTTTTTGAAGTAGACAGAACATACATTATATTGAGTAGAGCGCAATGCGCTAGAAGGTAGAGCTAGTTGGTGTAGATATACCTAACTAGGCGTTTGATTTTACTTTACTCACTCGCTTGCAACCGCGGTTTTATATAGTTTACTTTATAATGTATCTAAAAACATATCTTTTTAGATTATATAAAATAGATAGTATCTAAAAATATACAATATGCTATTTTATATTTACAATAATTTACTGTATAATGTATGAAATACTATACATTATAAACGCGTATAAATCCGGCTTCTATTCCCGTTTTATTGAAAATTAGGCAAAAAAGGAAAATGAAAAAACGCGAAAAAGGTGAGAAAACAACGCTGAATATTGAGATAATTTCCTGACAGCCTTCATCGACGGGCGGGTTTTAGAAGAGACTTTTTTCTATTTTTTATTTAAAAAATGTATGAACCTGATGTTTAAAACAACCGTACCGCCGGATTGACAAAGGCATATCTTTTACATACCATATTTTTGTCCTGCGAAAGTGGTGAAATTGGCAGACACGCCGGATTTAGGTTCCGGCGCCTTTCGGCGTAGGGGTTCAAGTCCCCTCTTTCGCATATTTCTGAAACCGTTCCTTAAATATCTCTGCGGCTTTGTCCATCATTTTCGCCAGAGGCAGAGCCTCAAGCCCGGCAAGATGGAAATGCTCATTTTGCAACGGCAAAAGTATCCGTTCCCCCGGAGAACGGAGTACCGCACTGACCATAACCGGCGTAATTTCTCCCATCATACTGTTGCCGATAACAATGCCGATAGGACCAAGTATAAAATCCCCGAGCGGAGCGGTTACGGCTATGGCGTTTTCTCCGGTAGCTCCCCGGCTGGCTCCGGCTTTTACCATCCGCTCGGTAGCGACAGCATTGGTCCCCAGCGCGATAAGTTCAGCGTTTGCGCCGACTATGTCCTTGATTCTGCCGATAAGCTGTACGCCTATGCCCCCGCCCATACCGTCGATAATGAGTATTTTCATACTCAAATAATAGCAAATAGGCCGAATTTAAACAAGTCTCGCCGCTTCACATAAGGTGTATACTTTAGTATGCTAGACTGATAGGAGACAATATGATCAGCAGAAATCCCTGTATCAGCAATCTTAAAGCAGGCTATTTGTTCCCGGAAATCGCAAAACGCCGCAGAGCCTTTGCAGAAACCCACCCGGAAGCGAATATCATCAGCCTCGGAGTAGGAAATACTACCGAACCGCTTCTCCCCCATATCAGCCGGGGACTCGCGGAAGCCGCGCGGAAACTCGGCGCCGCCGAAGGCTACAGCGGCTACAGCGACGAAGGACTCCTCGCCCTGCGGGAACGCATAGCGGAAACCTTCTATAAAGGGCATTTTTCCGCAGACGAAATCTTCATTTCCGACGGCGCAAAATGCGATATCGGCAGACTTCAGCTTCTGTTCGGCGCGAAAACTAAAATAGCCGTGCAGGACCCGTCATACCCGGTGTACGTGGACGGCTCGGTACTTACCGGAGCCGCAGGACCTTGGTCTGGAACAGGCTATCAGGGAATCATCTACCTTCCCTGCACCGCGGAAAACGGCTATTTTCCCGATATGGACCTCATCCCCGAACATGGACTTGTCTATTTTTGCTCTCCCAACAATCCTACCGGCGCGGTAGCCACTTGGAAACAGCTTACCGCTTTGGTCAAAACATCTGTCGAAAAAGGGGCATTGATCGTTTTCGATGCGGCATATAGCGAATATATCCGGGACGATCAACTGCCTAAAAGCATTTTCGAGATTGAAGGAGCGAAAACCTGCGCCATAGAAGTCAATTCGTTTTCCAAATCCGCAGGGTTTACCGGAGTACGGCTAGGCTGGACCGCGGTGCCGAAACGGCTCGCCTACGCGGGCGGAGAAAGCATCCACGCGGACTGGGCGAGAGTGTGCGGAACTATTTTCAACGGCGCGTCGAACATCGCCCAAGCCGGCGGACTCGCCGCGCTGGAGCCTGAAGGTCTCCAAGAAATGCGGCAACTCTCTGATTTTTACTTGGGAAACGCACAACTGATACGTTCAGCCTTGCAAAAACTGGGAATTTCCTGCGTAGGCGGAGATAATTCGCCGTATATTTGGGCGAAGTTTCCGGGCAGAGACAGTTGGGAAGTTTTCGCGGAAATCCTTGAGCAGTGCTGGGTAGTGACGACTCCGGGCGCAGGCTTCGGTCCCGCGGGGCAATCGTTCATACGGTTTTCCGCCTTCGGTCACCGCTCCGATGTGGAAGAAGCCTGCAAACGCCTCGAAAAACTAACGCGTTAGCGGGAAAAACGTCCCGGAACTTACGCCGTTTTTCGGCGCAGGCAGGCTACTCCGCGTGGACGAGGCGTTTTAAGAAAGTTTTGGTCCGTTCCTGCCGGGGATTGCCGATCACCTGAGCCGCCGGACCTTCTTCAATGATGGAGCCGCCGTCCATGAACAACGCCCGGTCCGCGACTTCCCGGGCAAAAGCCATTTCGTGCGTTACGATAACCATCGTCATTTTTTCCGCGGCAAGCGAGCGGATAACCTTGAGAATCTCGCCGGTCAGTTCAGGGTCCAGCGCGCTGGTAGGCTCGTCAAAAAACAGCACCTCCGGGTCCAGCGCGAGGGCCCGGGCAATGGATACCCTCTGCTGTTGCCCGCCGGACAATTCGCAAGGATACGCGTCGGCTTTTTCCGGGAGTCCCATCTTCTCCAGCAGAGTCCGCGCTCGCTTTTCCGCAGACGCCTTAGCGCGGCGGACCACGTGAATTTGGGCTTCAGTGATGTTTCTCAAACAGGAAAAGTGCGGAAATAAGTTAAAATTCTGAAAGACAAAACCGACCTTGAGGCAGACCCGCCTGAGAACTTCGGGCTGGGCGTATACGCCGTTCTGGACCATAACCGAATCAGCGAGCGCGATAGTGCCGCCGTCAACCTGTTCCAGATGGGTTATGCACCGGAGAAGCGTCGATTTTCCCGATCCGGAAGGACCGATAACCGCGACGACTTCTCCCCGGTCTACCGTAAAAGATATGCTCTTGAGAACCTGCAGATTCTTGTAGGATTTAGATAATCCTTCAACCTTCAGTATCGCCATAGCTTCCCTGCTATTACCGGTTAAGCATCTCGATTTCTTCCCATTCTTCCCATATACCGGATCGGACCTCGCCGTTGATGCTGGGAATATCCAAAATCATACCGGGATGAATAAGATCAGGATTATTCGGTTCAGTTAGTTTATCTTTATTAGCCTCATAGAGAATCACCCATTTAAAGGGGTCTCCGTAAATCTGAGGTTTCGCCGCAATGTTCCATAAGCAGTCTTTCGTAGGATTCCAAGTCCTCACCAAATACTGGGCCGGCAAAGAAGGCTGTTCCTTCACCAAAGCCAGAATCTTAATAACCTCAAGCGCGTACTCCCGGGCTTCGTCCCATGCTTCGACGGAACGGGCGTCGAGCGCGTCTTCGTAGGTGTACTGCGCCTCTTCGTACTGCTGAGCGTACCGTCTCGCCGCGCCTACGCCTGCGGCCCATTCGAGCCGTTTTTTCGCCGCGGCAATAGCGTCGTTGGCTTTTTTTATCTTGATCTGCAACGTTACATATATATCCGACCGCTCAGAATACCGCATAGCCTCTTCCGCATACCTGATCGCGTCGTCGTACTCGCCTTTGGCGTAACACTCCTCGGCAAGTCCGATAAGCCTGAGACTTTCAAGCAAATACTGATTTTTGAGCAAAGAATCCACGAACTCCGAAACCGGAGGCTCTTCCTGCGCCCCTGAAAACGGCGCGATTCCCAAGCCGAAAAGCAATACCGCAAGCCCTGCGAGATGCCGGCGCTTATTCATTGTTCCCCTCCATAATAAGCCCCGCGCTTTCCGCGAGAGCCGTACTTTCAGCCCTTTTCTGTTTCGCCGCGGCAATGGCTTCTTCCGCGCGCCGGCGTTTTTCCTCCGCCGCCTGAGCCGCGGCAATAAACTGAACAGCCGATTGCTGATATAAGCTCATAGCGGATTCGTACCGCCCCTCATTAAAATCGCTTAAAGCCTGCTGGTATACCGTATCAGCTTCGTTAAAGTCCTCCCAAACCGCAACAGGAGCCTTCACATCCACCGCGATCTGCCGTTCTTTGCTCGCCTCAAGCATCCATTTCTGAGCCTCAGCCAGCTTGCCGCCCTGGAGAACCGCATTATACCGATCAAGCGCGTCATTCGCCTTAGCGTACGCGTCTTTCGGATTCTTCGCCTCATAATCCTGTATTGCCCCGGCTGTATACCGGTCGCCCGCGGCCATATTGTCCGGGTCCGCATCAGCGAGACCTTGATCTACAATCTCCTGCCGGACATGATACCCCTCAGCCCGCGGTTTAAGCGCGCGGTACATATCAATAGGCAGAGAAACCGTGTCTTTGTCAGGAACATAGTCCGCAGACGCCAAGTCCCGGCGGATTTCCTCGGCAGTTTTATCCGCAGTAGTAAGCTGATCAGGAGCCGCGCTCCCGATGCCCGCAGATACAGCGGCGGCGCGTTCCCGTTTCAACGCGTCTTCCCAGTCTTGGATATACCGGGGACGGCTTTGCCGGACAATAGCGTCATACGCGTCAGCCGCCTGCGCGTACAACGCCGCGGCAGACCTAATATCCTCCGGAGTTTGCTTCTTCGCGGCTTTTCCCGCGTCGTTTTTGGCTTCCGCGTTTTTCCAGTCGTTAGGAGCATACGTCGCGCCCTGAAAACCCTCCGCCTGTTTCCGAGACTGCTCAGCCCGAGCCATCGCCTCCTGCAAAGCCTTTTGCGCGGCATCCCGCTCCTGCTGTTGCTGAGCCGCGGCGGTTCTGGTTTTACCGGTTAAATCGTCATACGCGTCAGCCGCCTGAGTATACAACGCGGCCGCGGCTCTAATCTCCTCGGGAGTCGTCTTTTTGGCGTTTTTTCCCGCGTCGTTTTTAGCTTCCGCGTTTTTCCAGTCATTCGGGAAATAGGCCGGAGCCTGCGCATCCTGCGCATTCTTCCGAGACTGCTCAGCCCGAGCCATCGCCTCCTGCAAAGCCTTCAGCGCGGCATCCTTGTCTTGGTCAGCGAGAGCTGTTCTGCTCCGTCCAGCTATGTCATCGTAGGCGTCAGCCGCCTGCGCGTACAACGCGGCCGCTGATTTCATTTCCTCGATACTGTCTTTTTTGGCGTTTTTTCCCGCGTCGTTTTTGGCTTCCGCGTTTTTCCAGTCATTCGGGAAATATGCCGGAGCCTGCGCATCCTGCGCATTCTTCCGAGACTGCTCAGCCCGAGCCATCGCCGCGTTCAAAGCTTTTAAAGCGTCCTCTTTTTCTTTGGCAAGCTGAGTCCTCGTCTTGTTCGCAATATCGTCGTAAGTATCCGCCGCTTGCGTATACAGCGCGGTTGCGGCTTTAATCTCCTCGGTAGTTGTCTTTTTGGCGTTTTTTCCCGCGTCGTTCTTCGCTTCAGCGTTCTGCCAGTCTTTGGGAAAATAGACCGGACCTTGCGCATCCTGCGCATTCTTCCGAGACTGCTCAGCCCGAGCCATCGCCGCTTGAAGCGCTTTATCAGCATCCTCTCGGTCTTTGGCTAAGAGCGGGCGGCTTTTGGCGGCTATATCGTCGTAGCTGTCCGCCGCTTGAGTGTACAACGCGGCCGCGGCTTTAATCTCCTCCGGCGTTTGCTTTTTCGCGTTCTGTCCGGCTTTATTCTGAGCTTCCGCGGTTTGCCAGTCTTTGGGAAAATAGACAGGACCTTGCGCATCCTGCGCATTCTTCCGGGACTGCTCCATTCTGGCTATCGCAGACTGCAAGGCATTCCGGGCGTCTTCTTCTTCTTTAGTAAGCCGGGAAGCGTTTCGGTTGACCATATCGTCGTAGGCGTCAGCCGCCTGAATATACAACGCGGCCGCTGACTTGATCTCCTCGGGAGTCGTTTTTTTTGCGGCTTTTCCCGCGGCGGTTTTGGCTTCCGCGTTTTTCCAGTCATTCGGGAAATACGTCGGAGCCTGCGCATCCTGCGCATTCTTCCGAGACTGCTCAGCCCGAGCCATCGCCGCTTGAAGCGCCTTGTCAGCATCCTCTCGGTCTTTGGCTAAAAGCGGGCGGCTCTTCCCGGCTACATCGTCGTAGGCGTCAGCCGCTTGCGTATACAGCGCGGCGGCCGCCTTGATTTCTTCGATTGAAGTTTTTTTTGCGGCTTTTCCCGCGTCGTTTTTGGCTTCCGCGTTTTTCCAGTCATTCGGGAAATACGCCGGAGCCTGCGCATCCTGCGCATTCTTCCGAGACTGCTCAGCCCGAGCCATCGCCGCGTTCAAAGATTGCAAAGCGTCGTCCTTTTCTTTCGCCGCTTGCGCCCGGCTCTTAGACGTGATGGCGTCGTAACCGTCAGCCGCTTGGGTATACAGCGCGGCCGCGGCTTTCATCTCGGCGACAGAATCCTTTTTCGCGTCCTGTCCGGCTTTATTTTTCGTTTCCGCGGCTTGCCAGTCTTTGGGGAAATATACCGGAGCCTGCGCATCCTGCGCATTCTTCCGAGACTGCTCAGCCCGGGCTTTCGCGGCGTTCAGCGCGGCGAGCGCGTCGTTTTTCTCCTTAGCCGCCAGCGGACGGCTCTTCCCGGCTATATCGTCGTAGCTGTCCGCCGCCCGAGTGTACAGCGCGGCCGCGGCTTTAATCTCTGCTGTGGTGGTTTTTTTCGCGTCTTTTCCCGCCTTATTCTGAGCTTCCGCGTTCTGCCAGTCTTTGGGAAAATATACCGGACCTTGCGCATCCTGCGCGTCTTTGCGGGATTGTTCCATCCGGGCGATAGCGGCGTTCAGCCCGGCTAAGGCGTCGTCTTTTTCCTTGGCTAAGAGCGGACGGCTCTTCCCGGCGGCATCGTCGTATTTATCCGCCGCTTGCGTATACATATCCGCCGCGGCTTTAATCTCTTCCAGAGTTTCTTTCTTTGCGTCTTTCCCGTTTTGATGAACCGTTTCCGCGGCTTGCCAGTCTTTGGGAAAATATACCGGAGCTTGCGCATCCTGCGCCTGCTGTTTAGACTGGTCCGCCCGGGCTATCGCGGACTGCAACGCCTTCAGCGCGTCTTCCATATCTTTGGCGTAAAGCGGTTCGCTATTCTTAACAATATCCTCGTAGCCGTCCGCGGCTTCGATATAGGACGCGGTGGCTGAATCTATCGACTCAGGGGTATTTTTTTTGGCGTCGTTGTCGGCTTTGTTTTTAGCTTCTTCCGCGTTTTTCCATTCATTGGGAAAATATACTTGTCCCTGTACGTCAAGCGCTTTTTTTCGGTTCTCTTCCGCCCTATCCCGGGCGCTGTTCATGGCATCCAAAGCGTCTTTACCCGGTTTCTGCCCGGTAGAAGCGGCTGATGAAGCTTGCGTTTGCTGGGTTGAAGGATTTTCCGGCTCCGGCTCAGTGGGCGCTGCCGGATCCGGAGTACCCCCGCAAGATACCAACACTGACAATATAATTGACTGCAACAGCAAGGACCCTGCTGTTCGATGTTTCATACTAAATCTCCTTTGTCCCGGATATACCGCCAGTATAATGACAAGATATCCTTATGTCTAGTATCGTATAAAATGACAAAAAACATAAAAAAAAAAGAACAAATTCTTGCCTTTCAAAATAGCCCGCCGGTTAAAGACGCGACGGCTTCCTGAGTCATCCGGTCGCACCGCTCGTTAAATTCGTTCCCGGCATGACCTTTGACCCATTTCCATACAAGCAGAAACGTACTGGAAAGCTCATCCAAACGTAGCCAAAGATCCCTATTCTTGACCGGTTTTTTATCGCTGGTTTTCCAGCCGTTTTTTTTCCATGTGTGAATCCACGTCTGAATGCCTTTTTGCACATATTGGGAATCGGTATACACCGTTACTGTTCCATGCCCGGTATCTAACTCGGTTAAGGCTTCAAGCGCGGCGATAACCGCGCTGAGTTCCATACGGTTATTGGTAGTATTCGCTTGAACACCCCATTTTTCAGCAATAATCTGCGCGTTCAGAGTTTCAAGAATAAGGTACGCCCACGCCCCGGGACCAGGATTACCGGAACAACCCCCGTCAGTGTAAATCAGAATCCCCATAAATCTAAAAACCTCCTCCAGATATTTCTTTAACCAGCCCTGCTTTGGTTCTTTGAGCATACCTTACTCTATAACACATTTCTAGGGAAAAACCAAGAGGTATCGCAAATCCGGTACTACCCGGAAAAATACCGCACCCCCGCTTCAAAGATGCGCTGATTCTTGTTGCCCGGAATGTTGATGTGAACGTACTCGCCTGACCGCTCGGAATGAGCCATTTTGCCCAAAACTCTG
>JAIRPH010000069.1 GCA_031257135.1 Spirochaetaceae bacterium | reverse complement strand
CCGCCGGACTGCTGGGGCTGACTCGGCTGTTGCGCGGACCCTTTCGCAAAAAGCCCGCCTCCCAACGCCAACGCCAGAACCGCCCCGAACATAATTTTTCTCGTTTTCATTAAATTTTTTCTCCTCTTGGTATTATTTTCAGCATAATATCCAGTTTCCCCGGCTCTGTCAATCCGCTCTGCATAGTAAGAAAATAAAAAAATAATTTGACAAATTTGAACATAGAGGTATACAATCTTGTATACAATAGTAACCAAGGAGATGAAGATTCAGATGAAAAAATTAAGCGTTGTATTCTTGACCGTTGTTCTTATAGCCGCGCCAAGCTGTACCAAAAGCGGCAACGCCTCTTCAGGGACCCCCTCGCAGGCAACCGCGCCGAAGGTAAAACCTGTAATCATTCAAATCGGATACGAAAATAATCCGGGAGAACCGATTGACTTGGCAATCCATGAATGGAAACGGCTTGCCGAAGAACGCTCCAATGGAAGCATAGAAATTCAGATTTTCCCGTCAAGCCAGCTTGGTTCCAAAAATGAACTTATTGATCAAATGCTTGCGGGCATCGGAGTCATCACCTTAGCGGACGGCGCGTTCTATGCCGACCGGGGCGTTGACGATCTGGGTATTACTCTGGGACCCTATCTGTTCGGAAGCTGGGATGAAGCGTGGAAACTTATCGCAAGCGACTGGTGGCAAACCCAAATGAAACTCCTTGAAGTGCGGGGTTTGAAAATGCTTGCCGCAAACTGGATATACGGCGACCGCCATACGCTGACCAAGCGTCCTATCCGAACCGTTGAAGACTTCAAAGGATTGAAACTCCGGGTTCCCAATAACCTGATCCAAATAAAAGGCACTGAAGTAATGGGCGCGACTCCTACGCCGCTTCCTTTAGGCGAAGTGTATACGGCGTTACAGACCGGCGTAGTTGACGGCGTAGAAAATCCTCTGCCGGTTCTCTACGGCGGTAAATTCCACGAAGTCGCAAAGTATCTTACGTTGGACGCGCACATCAAACTCCTGACCAGTTGGTTCTGCGGCACCGCGTTCTTTAACACCCTTACGCCGGAACAGCAGAGCGTTCTTATCGAAACCGGGCTTGAAGCGGGTCTGTATAACAACAAGCTCCAGACTCAGGTTGCGGAAGAAACGATTGCCAAATTCAAAGCCGAAGGAGTTGAAGTTATTGAAGTGGATATGGCTCAATTTCAGGCTCAAGCGAAACCGTTTTATAATCTGCCGGAATTTCAGTCGAAATGGTCGCCCGGATTATTTGAAACCGTTTCAAAAGCGAAAGCGACGCCCTAACAAAAGCCGCCTGCTTTTTTGTAACGGAGGTTTACCATGCAAAACAAGTTCCTTGCGAAAATATCCGGCGTCGATCTGATTATCGCCGGAACCGCTCTGAGCGTATTGATACTCTACACGTTTTTCGGAGTGATCATGCGGTATTTTATCAAACGCCCTATTCTATGGGGAGAAGAATTTCAGTTATTTTGCATCATCATTGTTATCTTCTTTGGAGCGGGAGCAGGCTTCAGAACCGGAAGTCATGTAGCCATCGACATCCTAGTCGATTTTTTCCCTAAGCGCGCGCAGAAGGTTATCGCTTTAGGAGTTTACTGCATCGGCATGGGCGTTATAGTATATTTCTGCATCCAAAGCGCGGTATTTGTACGGCAAATGTTCGTCACCAAACGGACTACCGATATTTTGAACATTCCGTATTACCTTACCTATTCCGCGTTTCCCATCGGATGCGGGCTGATTATGATTAATTATACGCTTGCTACCTATTTAAAATATCTGAAACCCGCAACGCCAAAGGAGGTTTCTGCATGAATTCTTCGGTTATTCTCGCCGCCGCGGTAGCGATGCTGATTCTGTTGTTTATGAAAACGCCGGTTTTCATTTCAGTTCTTGCCGCATCCGCGATCTATTTTATATTCACTCCGGGGATTCCTCCGCAGATTATGGCTCAACGGGTGATTGCAGGGGTTGAAAGTATCCCGCTTCTAGCCATTCCTTTTTTTGTGTGTAGCGGCGTTATTATGAACTATTCGGGAGTGACCGCCCGGGTTATGCGTTTCTGCGAAGTGCTACTGCGCCGGGTTCCCGGGGGACTGGCTCAGGTAAACGTTCTGCTTTCTACGCTTATGGGAGGGCTTTCAGGTTCTAATCTTGCGGACGCCGCTATGGAAGCGAAGATGCTCGTGCCGGAGATGGAGAAAAAAGGATTCTCCAAAGAATTTTCTACGGTAGTTACCGCGGTTTCCGCCATGATTACGCCGCTTATTCCCCCGGGGATTGCGATGATCATCTACGGCTCTATTGCAAATGTTTCTATTGGGAAATTATTTGTCGCAGGCATAGGTCCCGGATTGCTGTTATGTATCAGCATGATGATTCTGGTGGGGATTATCTCGGTTAAGCGGGACTATACCAATGAAACAGACGAAGCGATTTCATTGCGGGAAGCCTTCAAAGACGCTTTATTTCCTATGCTTCTGCCGGTTATTATTATCGGCGGCATCAGGCTGGGAATTTTTACCCCTACCGAAGCCGGTGCGGTGGCGATTGTCTACGCGGTGACGCTCTCGATTATATACCGGGAATTCAACCGTAAGTATCTCTTGCAGGCGATAAAAGAAACGGTTACTACCACCGCATCTATCATGCTGATTGTAGGCGCGGCTTCAGCGTTCGCCTGGATTCTGACCAGAGAACGTATTCCTCAGCAATTAACGCAATTCATTGTCGCTACGGTTTCAAACAAATATATTTTCCTGCTTATCATAAATCTGTTTCTGCTTATTGTGGGTATGTTTATCGAAGGAAACGCCAGCATGATCGTACTGGTTCCGCTATTTGTGCCGGTAGCGCGGGCATTCGGCATCGACGATATACAATTCGGGATGATATTTATTTTCAATATGGCAATCGGCGCCATATCGCCGCCTATGGGAACCCTTATGTTTGTTACCTGCGGGATAACTCAATGCAAACTCGCTTCTTTTATCAAAGAAGCTCTTCCCTTCTATGTTATGCTGGTTATATGTCTATTGTTATTAACCTTTGTGCCGTTTTTTTCTCAGGCATTGGTTAATTTGATTTACTGATACAAGGAGTAACTATGCGCGACCATGGGTATCTTAAATGGATGGCGGAGAACACCGATACGCGGTGGTGCAATGATTCCGCTTTGCGGAACGATTATACTCAAGCCATAGCCTGCGGCGCGGCAGGGTGTACGACTAACCCGCCGCTTACCTTTGAAGCCCTTACGACAGATACAGACCGTTTTCAAGCTCAGGTTGAGGCGGTTCGTTCCCGGTTTTCAGGCAGAGAAAAAGTAGTGGAATACTTCCGTATTCTTGTTTCGGATATTGCCGAGTCGTTTTTGCCTCTGTATGAGCAGTCCAGCGGGGCCTACGGCTATGTCCGCAGTCAAGTGGAACCGCGACTTGCCGGAGACGCTCAGGGGATGCTGGCTATGGGTAAAACTATCGCCGGCTTTGCGAAAAACGTCATGGTGAAAATTCCGGGTACTAAAGCGGGAATTCAGGTGCTGGAGGAGCTTGCGGCTCTCGGTATTCCCACAACGCCGACGGTATGCGTCTCGGTTTCTCAGCTTATCGCCGCGGCTCAGGCTTACGAGCGGGGATGCGCCAGAGCGAAAAAAGCGGGTATTCCTATCCCGGCTTCAACCGCCGCGTTCGTTATGGGACGTCTGCAAGATTATCTGGTTTCGCGTAACGCTGAACGGGGTAATCCGGTATCGCTCGAAGACTTAGAAACCGCGGTTCTCGGGGCGGCGAAGCGGGCTTATCAGGCGTTCAAACAAGCGGGATACGCTCAAATTATCATGCCGGCGGCGTTCCGATGCGCCAGACAAGTTACTGAACTTGCAGGCGGAGTGTTTGAAATGACGATCCATCCTAAGATACAGGATATGATCATCGCCGCGGACAAGAACGGCAATATCCCGCGGGAAAAACGCATTGACGCGGCTCTTGACGGCGGGGCGGTAGATCGGGTATTAAAATTCTTTCCTGAATTCCGCAGGGCTTATGAACCGGACGGCATGACGGTTGACGAGTTCGATTCTTTCGGCGGCGTTACCATGACCTTAGACGGATTCGATAAGACCGGGTGGCGGAAACTGCTTGCCCTGTAAGGCGGATGATATGAGCGGTATAATACACCAGTTGTGCGCTGAAACGCCGTTGCCTCAGATGTATCAGGTACGGCAGAACTTTGACCGGACGCGCATTGACGCGGAGGCTATCCCTGACGCGGTATTCGCCGCGGTATCCCGGATCGATCATCCGGTTAAGAAGGGTATGAGCATCGCCATTACCTGCGGAAGCCGGGGAATCGCTCATATAGCGGTTATTATCCGGTCTCTGGCGGAATGGGTGAAATCTTGCGGAGCGCGCCCTTTTGTGGTTCCCGCTATGGGCAGTCACGGCGGAGCTACCGCCGAAGGTCAGCGGGCAATCCTCGAAGGATACGGCGTAACCGAAGCCTTTATCGGCTGTCCTATTGTCTCTTCAATGGAAACCGCGGTAATCGGCGTTACGCCGGAGGGACATCACGTCCGCATAGACCGAAACGCCGCTGAAGCGGACGGCATCGTCGTAGCGGGACGGATTAAACCGCATACGGATTTTCACGGACCCTATGAAAGCGGACTGATGAAAATGATGACCATCGGTCTCGGCAAGCGGGAAGGCGCGGATATTTGTCATAAAGCCGGATTCGGACGGATGCATCATCTGGTTCCTCTTTTTGGGCGATGTATCCTCGAAAACGCGCCTATTGCGCTGGGCTTCGCTATTTTGGAAAACGCCTACGGAGAAACCTGTAAATTCGCGGCTCTTCGTCCGGATGAAATCAGCGAGCAGGAACCGGTTCTGCTGGAAGAAGCCCGGACTCATCTGCCGTTGATTCTCTTTGATGAAGCGGACGTGCTGGTGATTGATCGGATAGGCAAAGATATTTCCGGCGACGGCATGGACCCGAATGTTACCGGCGCAAGCCCTTGTTCGCCCTTCGTTACCGGAGGACTGAAAGCCCAGCGCACCGTAGCGCTTGATCTAACTCAAGCGACTCACGGCGCGGCCGTAGGAATCGGCGCGGCTCATACCATAACTCGGCGGCTGTTCAATAAAATCGACTACGAGTCCACCTATATCAACGTCATAACCGCCCGGAGTCTTGAGTTTGTCCGTATTCCTTGTATTCTTGAAACGGATCAGGAGGCAATTCAGCTTGCGCTAAGAACCTGTACGAACATTGATGAAGATAATCCCCGGATTATCCGCATCGCCGACAGTCTTCATACCGAGAAGATTTGGATTTCCGAAGCTCTGCGGAAAGAGGCGGAACGCAATCCCCGGCTTACCCTTCTCAGCGGTCCTGAACCGTGGCTCTTTAATGAAGCGGGTAATCTATTTATATAGAGGAGTACAGTATGAGTGTTTTAACCTTAGCCGGACGAGTCGCTGTCGTAACCGGCGCGGCCCAGGGAATCGGGTATCATACGGCGAAGATGATGTGCCGAAACGGTATGCAGGTAGCCCTTGTCGATCTGAGTCAGGAAAAGCTGGACCGTGCGGCGCAGGAATTACGCGCTTCGCCGGACGCGGCGGAAACCGCTCCTTTCGCCTGCGACGTTTCTGACGAACAGGCAATCGAAAAAACCGTAAAACAGATTGTTCAGCGTTTCGGCGGGATAGATGTGCTAGTCAACGGCGCCGGTATTTTGAGCGCGACGAAAATACCGGACATACAGAGAAGCGAATGGGATAAAATTCTCTCGGTGAACCTGAGCGGTTCGTTTTTTATGGTTCAGAAGACGCTTCCCTACCTCCAGCAGAGCAAACACGGAAGAATCATCAATATCTCTTCGGTTGCCGGCAGAATGGGAGGAGTTGAAAATTCCATGAGCTACGCGGCTTCCAAAGGCGGTCTCTGCGCCATTACTCGGGGCATGGCTCGGCATCTGGCGCCTTTCGGCATTACGGCGAACGCCGTGTGTCCCGGACCGACCCGGACGCCGATCATGGACGCTTATACTGATGAAAAGATGCGTAACCTTGCGGCAAAAAATCTTCTCGGCAGAATCGGAGAGCCTGAAGACATCGCCGCAGGCGTCTGCTATCTGGCAAGCGAAGAAGCGGGCTACGTTACCGGCATTATGCTTGATATAAACGGTGGCTTCTGGATGGGTTAAGGCTTGAATACCGTTCTTATTCTCGGCATACTTTAGGGGTGAAATATAGAAATGATGTCCGGCTCATGGTTTTCGCGCTTATATCTGCGTGTATGTGGCTTTCCTGCTCGAATGATCGGAAACCCGCTGTTCAGCGGAGCCTGTCTGAACGCGCGGTTTCCCGGAACAGCGCGCCTTTGGAGCCGGCGAAAAATCCCGGCTCTAAACGCGTTACTATCGGCTTTTCCGTGGCTACCGATACGTTTATCATTGAGCGGTGGATTAAGGATATAAAAGTCTTTTCAGGCGCGGCTCAAACCTTAGGGGCGCAGGTGATAGTCCAGCTTTCCGCGGGCGGCACCAGAGAACAGATTGCACAGATAAACTATATGGTGAATCAAAAAATCGATATACTTGTGGTGATTGCCAATGATACCGAAGCGTTGTCCGGAACCATCAAGCAAATTCGGGACGCGGGAATTCCGGTTGTCGCCTACGACCGGATGATTATGGGGGTTCCGCTGGACGCGTACATTTCCTTTGACAGCCGTGAAGTAGGGCGTCAGTTGGGGCGGGCGTTAGTTAAGGCGGTTCCGCAGGGGAGGTATCTTCTGGTGAACGGTTCGGTGAAGGACTCTAACAGTTACGAGGTGAATGTCGGAGTTCATGAAATCTTAGACCCTGCTATTAAGGCGAAAAACATACAGGTTGAACGGGAAATTTGGCTTAACGACTGGAGCTTTGATGAAACCTTGGAAAAGGTCGGAGCTATTTTTGAAGAAACAATAGCTATAGACGCGGTCAGTTGCGCGAACGATCAGATCGCCGCGGCGGTGATTAAACTGCTGTCAGAACGCCGGCTTGCCGGAAAGGTGACCGTAGTGGGGCAAGATGCGGAACTGATAAGCTGTCAATATATTGTCGAAGGCTTGCAGTTTATGACCGTTTACAAGCCTATCGGGAAACTCGCGTCCAGAGCCGCGGAACTTGTTATGGCTATCGCCCATAAGCAGGAGCATCCGCCTGACGTCCTGCTGGACAACCGGAGCGGAACCTTAGTTCCTTCCTACATAGAAGCCCCGGTTGCGGTATATAAACAAAATATGGATGTCGTTATCCGGGATGGTTTCCACACCTATGAGGATGTGTATCGCAATTTGGGCTTATCCAAACCGTCGTATATTCCTCCTCCCTGATTAGAGACGCTCTTGAATAAAGGAGAATCTATCGGTATAACATCTTGACGAAATTTATCCGCTGTCCTACTATCTTCTTATGAAAGTGGATGAACTTCGTTCAAAATATATCGAATTTTTCAAATCCAAAGATCATGCTCAGATTCAGGGCAAGTCCCTTCTGCCTGATAACGATCCGACGGTTTTGTTTACTACCGCGGGAATGCATCCGCTGGTCCCCTACCTGCTGGGAGAGGCTCATCCCGCGGGGAAACGCCTGACCGATTACCAGAAATGTATCCGTACCGGCGATATTGACGCCGTAGGCGATCCGAGTCACCTCACCTTTTTTGAGATGCTCGGCAACTGGTCTCTTGGAGATTATTTCAAAGAAAAAGCCATCGCCTTGAGTTTTGAATTCCTCACCGATTCCAAGTGGCTTGGGATTCCGCTGGAGAAAATCGGCGTTACCGTGTTTGAAGGAGATGAAACCGCGCCCCGGGACGAGGAATCCGCGGCAGTGTGGAAAAAATTGGGCATCCCCGCGGATCGGATCAGCTACCGCCCCCGGGAAGATAACTGGTGGGGTCCCGCCGGCGCGACCGGACCCTGCGGACCGGATACGGAAATGTTTATTGATATGGGAAAAGAACCCTGCGGACCGGCTTGCGCCCCGGGCTGTTCCTGCGGAAAATGGCTCGAAATCTGGAACGACGTATTCATGCAGTACAACAAAACCGCTGAGGGACGCTATGAACCCTTAGCCCGAAAATGCGTGGATACCGGTATGGGCATTGAACGAACCGTTACCATCCTCAACGGTAAAAAATCGGTGTACGAGACCGAAGTATTTGCGCCGATCATCCAAGCGGTCGAGCGGGCTGGAGGCTACGGCTACGGCGCAAACCCCGAAAAAGACGCCTCAGTGCGGATAATCTGCGACCACATACGGGCATCGGCGTTTATCTTGGGAGACCCTAAGGCGGTAAGCCCCTCGAATATCGGAGCCGGCTATGTTTTGCGCCGGTTGATACGACGGGCGGTGCGGCACGGGCGCAAACTCGGCATTTCAGGAGCCATGCTTTCCCCGATTGCTCAGGTTATTATCGCTCAAATGAGCGGAGCTTATCCTGAACTGACGGAAAACGCCTCTCGTATTCTGGGAGAACTCGATAGGGAAGAAGAAAAATTTCTCGAAACTCTGCAAAAAGGGGAGCATGAGTTTGAAAAACTTCTGCCTAACCTTTTAAAAGACCCTCGCAAAGTCATGTCCGGGCGGCTGGCTTTCAAGCTCTATGACACGTACGGCTTTCCTATCGAGCTTACGGAGGAACTTGCCCGGGAGCGGGGCATGACCGTAAACCGTCCTGAGTTCGAGGAAGCCTTCAGGAAGCACCAAGAGCTTTCTCGGTCCGGGAGCGGACAGCTTTTCAAGGGAGGGCTTGCCGATCAAGGGGAGATGTCGGTGAAGTATCACACGGCGACCCATCTTCTGCACAAGGCTCTGCGGATTGTTTTGGGGGATCGGGTAGCCCAGAAAGGGTCGAACATCACCGCGGAGCGGATGCGCTTTGACTTTTCCCACGACGCGCCTATGACGGAAGGGGAAATCCGCCGGGTTCAGGACATCGTGAACGAGCAGATTCAGCGGGATTTGGCGGTAACAATGACCGTAATGACCCTTGAGGAGGCGAAAACTTCCGGGGCTATCGCGCTGTTCGGGGAAAAATATGAAGCCCAAGTCAAAGTATACCGCATCGGCGATTTTTCGCAGGAAGTCTGCGGCGGACCTCAGGTTGAGCGTACCGGGAGTCTGGGGGTTTTCCGCATCCAGAAGGAGCAGTCCTCTTCAGCCGGAGTACGCCGGATCAGAGCGGTACTGGAATAGTTCTTTAATTAAGAGGATATAGCATGAAACGAGTTGTAAGCGTTATATGGTTCGTTCTGGCGGTGGGGGCGGCTGGTTTCAGCCAGACCGATCTACAGCCGGCCGCCATAGTACGGCTCACCAAAAGCGAGCCGATTACGGTAAAGCAGTTGAGGACCGAAGTGGAACTCATGGAGAAACAAGCCGGCAGAACCTTAAACGCCGCGGAACGGCGGCAGGTATTGGATGTGATGATCAATGAACGCCTTGCGATTCAGGCGGCGGAACGGGATAAGATAACCATTTCCGAAAACGAGATAAATCAGCAGATTCAACAGCTTCGTTCCGTGCTGGTTCAGCAGTTGGGGCGTCAGCCTACGGACGCTGAATTCGCGACAGCCGTGCGGAACGAAACCGGACTTGAAGTGCCGGCTTTCAGAGAACAGCTCCGCCGGCAGTTGATCGTTCAGAAATATCTCCAGTTTAAAAAGGGAACTATTCTTAACGCGGTCAAAACGCCGACCGAGGCGGAGATTCTCAACACCTATAATCTTGCCAAGTCTCAGTTTGTCCGCCCCGAATCGGTGCGGTTTTCCATGATTCAGATTCCTTTCGGTACGGATAAGAACAAAGCCCGGGATACGGCGAACCGCCTCGTCCAAGAAATAGGGTCTAATCCGGCGAAATTCGATGAAGCTATGATCAAAGGACAGTCGCCCAACGCGGGATACCAAGCCGGCGACGGCGGCTACCTGCCCCGGAATCTCCAAGCCCAGCAAATCGTAGGACAGGATTTTATGAACGCCGCCTTTACCCTGAAACAAGGCGAGGTATCGAAGCTGATCGAAGGGGCCCGGGGATTTCATATCATCAAAGTTACCGAGACTCACGCGCAGAAAAATCTTGAGCTGGACGATATATTCCAACTGGGCAGTCGGGTGACCGTGCGGGATTATATCGGCAATATGCTTCTGCAACAGCAACAGCAGGAAGTTTTAAAAAAGGCTTCTGACGAGCTGATCGAAGAATTGCGAAGAGGAAATCCTTTTCAGGTTATGGAAAATAATCTGAACTGGTAAAAAGGCGGAAAGAAACAATGGCGTCACGAAGAAAAGGACGTATTCTGGCGATTCAGGCGCTCTATTCTTGGGAGGTCAAGAAAGGTTCTCCGGGGGACGCGCTGGATTTGTCCTGGCTGGAACCGGGAAAACAGGAAGCCTTAGGATTGGAAACCGTGGCTTTTTCGCGGCTTTTGGTAAGCGGCACTATCGAAAACATTAAAGCGGTGGATGCTATGATACGGGATCACCTAAAACGATGGGACTTTTCTCGGATCAAACGGGTAGACCTGTCGATACTGCGGGTAAGCGTCTATACCCTCATGTATCAGACTGATATTCATCCTTCTATTGTTATCCAAGAAGCCATTGAACTCTGCAACGAGTTCGGCACTGACGAATCCTACCGGTTCGTGAACGGCATCTTGGACGGCATCCGAAAAACGCTTCAGGAAAAAGGGTGATCATGGCAGAGCAAAAAAAAACAGCGGCATTAGCCGTCATTGGGGTTTTGCTGGCAACGCTCATCGGCGCAGGCGTTTTTTTCGCCATAACGAAAGGGAAAAACCTCTTCGCTCCGCGTTCATGGGACGGGGAAGCCTTTTACCGGGAACTTTCTGAATTCGACGCGCTTCTGGTAAAGTCAGAAAGTTTTGAAAAACCTGAAACCCTCAATCGGGCGTTAGATAAACTTGAACGGAAAGCCTTGGGGGTTGAGTCTTATCTTTCTACGCTTAAACGCCGGAGGCTTCTTGCCCGGCAAGACCCTCGGTTCATCGCCGCGTACCAAAAAGCGGCGCAGGCGGCCGCGGAAGCCTTGCCTTCCTCCGAAGCGCTCGCGGCGGCGGCCGCGGAAGCCCTGCTCTTGGGAAGCCCGGCGATTGACCAAGAAACCGAACGGAAACTCAGAATCTACAGCTCCCGCTTATCCGAGGAACCCCTGAAACCCGTCGCTTTGGGCGTGCATATCCTCTTGGAAGACCTTCGAGACCCGGTTAAGGCTGAAACGATTCCGAATAAAGAAACGCTTTTTTCCGCGGTTGCCCCGGAAACAAAGGGTTTCGGCTCTTTCGATTTGTCCGTCGATCTACTGCTTTTACAGATACTTCAGGGCGATATTCCCGGGGCTTCGGCGCGGATAAACAGCCTCCTTCATGATTCGGGCGTCCTAGCCCGGCGTCCTGATCTGCTTCAGCTTGCCGCGGAATTCTTCTACGATTTCGACGCTCCTCTTCGCGCGGCGGAACTGTTCGCTCAATCTTCCGACCAGCGCAGTTTGGCTCGTCAAGCGGATTCGCTGTGGCTTTCCGGGTATGTTTCGGGGTCTCGGAACCTCTGGAATCTCCTGCTTGCTCCGGAACGATCCGGCGCGGACAACGCCGATTCAGCCATAACCGCCCGGAGTCTCTATAATCTTGCGGCTACCACCGAGAACCCTGATGAAAAGCGGGCTAATCTGTACAATTTTATGAAACAATTCAGCGCGACTGGGAAGGGAGACGCCTATTATGTGTACGGGCTTATCTATTACAGCCGTCTTTTGGAGGCTTCTCACAGTATTCAGGTTCTTGAAACCGCGGAAACTGAAGGTCATGTTTTATTGGACTTGGAACTGCTTCGCCGCCGGAGCGGGACGTGGACGATAGAAAAGTCGGTAGCTGAAACGTGGCTACTGGTAAATCAATATCCAGATGACCCTCGGATATATCAATGGGGATGTTATTTTTTCGATCTTCAGCGGCGGTATGACGAAACCGCTGAACTTATCCGGCAGGCGGAACTCCGGCAGATTGCCGCTCCGTGGATTGATTTTCACATCGCGCTTCGACTGCTCCGGGAGGGACGGCTGAACGAAGGAATGGAGCGGCTGAACGCTATTGTTCCGCCTCATTTCATGTGGCAGGTTCCCGCCGACATCGCCCGGATCATGGAAATCAGCCATGACCCGTCAGGAGCTTTAGAATATTACGAAACGGCCGCGTCCTTAGTTAAAGACAGAAAATCCGCCGCGAAAATTCTGTTCAGAATGAGCCGCTGTTTCCGCACGCTCGGCAAGGAACAAGAAAGCCTATACGCTTTGGAAGAATCCCTCCGGTTCGACCCGGATTACCTCGACGCGCGGCTGGAACTCCAGCGCAGAGGACTTCCCTAACCCTCGACGACCGCCGAACAGATTTTATCTCTCTTGGATATACCAGATGATACCCTTCGTCTGCATCCACGCTTTCGGTGTTAGACGTCAACGCGCTTGGGCAAATTGCGTATCTGACGCCTCTGCGCCTGTCAGCTATTTGATAACTTAGTGCGGAATATACTAGACTGATAAAGGCGGCGTATCGCCGCGGTTGTTACAAGGGACTTTAGCGTTTTTTCAGAAATTTTTTTTTTCATATATAATGGAGGCGTATCAGATATGAAAGCGGTTATGTACGGCGGCGGCAACATAGGGCGGGGCTTTATCGGGCCCCTTTATCGGGATTCAGGATATGAGGTAGCGTTTATTGACGTCGCCGAAACGCTAATAAACGCCCTCAACGCCCGGGGCGAGTATCCCTTGCGTATTGTCTCAAGAACGGGTTATGAAGACCGGGCCGTGAAGGGCGTTTCCATGATAAACGGCAATGACCGCGAAGCGGTCGCCTGCGCCGTTGCCGGCGCGGATAGCATGGCTACCGCCGTGGGCGTCAATGTGTTGCCCTATATTGCGCCGAATTTAGCGCAAGGGATTCGCCGGCGTTTTGCGGTTACTGAAAAGCCTCTTGATATTATCATCTGCGAAAACCTGCTTAACGCCGACGCGTTGCTTGCGGATATGATAAAAAAATATCTGAGCGATGGCGAGCGCGTTCTGTTTGAAAAACGGATAGGGCTGGTAGAAGCGTCCGTCGGACGCATGGTTCCGATACAGACAGAGGAAATGCGGGACGGAGACCCCTTGCGCCTCTGCGTAGAAGCGTACGGCTGGCTTCCGGTAGATAGAGATTCTTTCAAGGGAACTATCCCCGATATTAAAGGCTTGGTTCCGTATTCGCCTTTTGATTTTTATATCAAGCGTAAACTGTATATTCACAACATGGGACACGCCGTCTGCGCGTATGCCGGATTATATCTGGGAATTGAATATATCTGGGCGGCGATAGAAACGCCGGATATACGTCTGCTTGTTCAAAACGCCATGCTGGAAAGCGCGCGGGCATTGTCTCTGCGGTACAATTTCCCGCTGAACAACATCATGGCGCATATTGAGGATTTGCTCTATCGTTTTGGAAACAACGCGCTGGCTGACACGTGCAGACGAGTCGGCGCGGATCCCGCGCGGAAGCTGTCAGCGGCGGATAGGCTGATCGGCGCAGGGTCTTTGTGTCTTGAGCAGGGCGTAACTCCCGTTTCCATTGCCGCAGGCGCGGCGGCGGGGTTGTATCGCTATCTTGCGGAACTCAAGCGTCCTCAAACAGAGGCAAACGCGGCGCGGGCGTTGGAGGACGTTTCGGGAATCAAGCCCGGCGGCGAGCTTGCGTCAGAGATACTGCGCTTATACGAATTGTACCGGCGCGGGCGGAGTATCGCTGATATACGCCGGGAAACTGAAATCATGCGCGCGGAAACCTACTGCGGCGCCGTATCCGAAATATCCGCTCCGCCCTTGAGTATTACCGCAAACTGATTCAGGAATATCCCCAAAGCCAGTACAGCCCGGAAGCTCAACGCCGCATCGCTTACTTGGAACGCTATTATTTCAACA
>JAIRPH010000040.1 GCA_031257135.1 Spirochaetaceae bacterium | reverse complement strand
GGGCAACTCGGCGGGATAGGCGGGCAACTCAGCGGGGACTACGCCCGCTCCTGCGGGATAGGCGGCCGCCTTGACTGCTAGGGCTTTCACGGCAGAGGCTGTAGCGTCTGACGCCGGCGTCTGACGCGCCGCGGCGGGTTCGGCAGGCTAGGCGTTGGATGCGGATTCATATATCATATTTTTATCATTATAGGAGATTTTTATGACTACAGATTGGCTTGCTTCATCCAGAATCGAACAGCTTGCTATGGCTGAAAACTGGTCGGATATCCTGACGGTTAAGGCTCCGGCGTGGAACGTTCCTGCAAAGGAACTCATTGCGCTGGATACGCTCAAGGTCGCCGCAGGGATTATCCTCGAAGACGCTCAATCTTCAGAGCGGAGTTTCGTCATGACGTCGATGTGTAAAATCGCTTTCGACGAGCTTACCGAAAAGATGCGCTTTTTGAAAAACAGTTTTTTTCTTGCCCCGCCTTTGACGGATTCGGACTTGGTTTTGCTGGGACTTAATTCCCGGGAACCGGCGAGCGCGCCGATTCCGCCTCCGTCAGAGCGGGCGGAAGCGGACATCCTTCGCCCCGGGGTTCATCTGCTGGAACTGCTCCTGCGGGTTATCGGCGGCAGTCCGCTTCGAGGCGGCGCGGGTTATCGGATTTACTGGGGCGTTCTGCCTCCGGGCGGCGCGGACATAACCGCGGCGGCAAGCCCAAAGCGGGAGCTGATGAAACCTCCCGCGTCAGGAGAGGAACTGCCCTTTTCCCGCTTCACCAAGCGGAAACGGGAACGGTTCGGCTTCGACGCCGGAGACAGCGGGAAAACCGCGTACTTCTGCGTCCGTCTGGAAAACGCCAACGGGGAGACTGGTCCTTGGGGCGCGCTGTTCAGCGCGGCGATTCCCTAGCAGGACTGTTTCGGCTTACGCGGATAGATTCAAAACGCCTTCTTTTTTAAGGCGCATAATGTGATCGAAAATAAGTTTATCCGATACGGCAATATGAGATAAAATCCAATCCCGCAAATATCGGGCAAATCCATAAGGCACAAAACTTTTTCCTTCTTCAAAGTCTTTCCGGCTTTCCAAGACTTCCTTCACGAAACGCTCGTGCGCCCGTTTATGCGCGGGGAATTCGGGATAGTTAGTCCTCTGCATAATCTGTTCTTCGGTGGAAAAATGATAGATTACATAATCCGCCGCGGCTCGGAGCGCGTCAACGAAATGCTCCCGCGCGTAGGTTTCTCCTTGACGGCAGGCTTCAAACAAGGAATCGGTGAGGTTAATCAACTGCCTGTGCTGTTCATCGATTATCGGGATACCCACCTCATACCGATCTTCCCATCTGACAAAAACGTTATCTCCCATAATCCTAATCCTTACCGCTTGTCAGTATAGCGGAAACCCTTTGAAAAGACAAGCGGATACAGACGTTTTTGAGGATTAGCCCTGAACTGAACCGCTTCCTTTGAGCTTCAGGATGAACTCGCTGTAGGCTTTGTCATGTACCGCGATGTGGTTTAGAATCCACTCTTTCAGATAATTGACGAACACATAGGCTACGGCTTTGCCTTCCTCATATTTTTTCGCGTCTTCCACGACTTTTTTCACGAAGGTCTCGTGCTGGCGTTTGTGAACCGCAAAGTCTGGATACTTGACGCTGGTTAAAAGCCGTTCCTCCGCGGAGAAGTGAAACTTCACATACGCTAAGGTTTCGCGGATTACTTCCTTAAAATACTCCTGAGCGGCGTCGCTTCCTTGAACGCAGGCTTCGTAGAGCTTATTGGTAAGGGTTATCAGCTTCTGATGCTGTTCGTCAATGAGCGGAATCTTCACAGAATACTCATCTTTCCATTCAACATAGGTTAATTTTTCTTCCATAAAAGGCGGTACACTCCCTGTTGTTTAATAGACTTAGTATGACGGAATAGTCCGGCAAAATCAAGTCTTTTCGCGCTACCCAGTCAGCCGGGTTTCTTCATCTTGGATATGACGATACTGATGCTGTATCTCCCGGATTTCTACCTCCAGCTTGTCGATTTCTTTGCAGGCTGAAGCTATATGACGCTCAACCGTAGCCGCATATTCGGAATTGACGAAAAGATTGTCCCGAATATGCTTGGACTCCTGTTTCCTATGCTTTTCGATTTGGGCTTTGCGCTCATTAAGATACTCCGAAAGACGGGCTATCCTCGCATCCCACCCGGACATCAGATGCTGTCCGGGCTTCCGGGTGATCCGCCGTTTGTCGCCGACTTTAATCGTTTCCAGATCGTATTCCTCGCCGTCAATGATCGCGCTGAATTCCTTGCCGCTTTTTCTGATTCGGACTTCCCGGTCGTATGTGAACAGAGTTTGCAGGTCCATTGCTACGCCGTTTACCTCCATGCCGAAGCCCGAACCGCCCTGCTTGTACAAATACCCCGCGGATAAGGTCTTCCGGGAATAGAGGCTTACCGGTTTATCTTCATCGGTTAAACCATGAAAATCCTGCTGTTTCAGATAAAACGTTTTATGAGCGAAAATAACGCCGTAGTAGGTCTGATTATACGATTGTAATGCGGTTCCCCGAGTGTCCTGTATTGTCCGGGTTGCGCCGGCGATCTCATTCCGCAATTCCGCAAGCTCTTCTCCGAATCCCTCCGCGTCGAAATCCCCTAGATACCCGTACTTTTCAATCGCATCCCGGACAAACCCGGCCGTAAGGGCTATCTCCTCCCGGTCGTTCCAAATACAGTGACCTATCAAAAAGCAGTCCATCAGATCAACCGCTTTCCGGCCGTTCAGAAACGCGGAAGTCCTGAGCAGACGCGCTATCTTCCGCCACCGGCGGTCGGATATGTAAAACGGTTTCTTATCCTTTTCCTCTGACGAGTTGCAGGCTTCTATGTATTGCGTCTTAATCAGCAGAATTAGATTAACTACATGATCGGGAAGAACGATGCGGTCAATCGCCGTATTCCACTCCTGATATTCTTCGTCAGTGATTTTGTTTTTTTCCGCAACCGGGTCTTCCCGGGCGTTGCGGAAACTTATGGGACGGGAAATCATGGCTTTAAACTTCTCCCCGTCCCGGACGCCCCCGACCGGAACCCGCACCAAAAAGCGATCCCACAACGCCTCTAACCCCTGACCTTTCAGAGGAAGCTCGTTTGACGCGGCAATAATCGCCCGCAAAGGAATCTGAATCTCCTGCTCGCCGTTGCGGTAGACCTTTTCGTTCAGCGCGGTGAGGAGGGCGTTCTGAATAGAAGGCCCCGCTTTCCAGATTTCATCCAGAAACGCCACCGACGCCCCCGGAAGATACCGCTGAGTTATCCGCTCATACTTGTCCTCGTCTTTCAGTTTTGAGATCGATACGGGTCCGAAAATTTCATCAGGGGTGCTGAAATGGCTCATCAGGTATTCAAAAGCCGAGGCGTTTTTATACGCGTATTTCAGCCGCCGGGCGATAAGGCTTTTCGCGACTCCCGGCGGTCCCAGCAGAAAGAGACTCTCCCCGGCTATGGACGCAAGCAGTCCCAGCGCAATGACCTCTTCCTTCTCGTATATTCCCTCGTGCAGGTCTTTCACCAGAGACCTTATTTTCGCTTTTACGGGCATATCCTAAGCATAGCATGAAAAACGAGCCTCGCGGTATACGTCCCCGCGCCCGGACAGCTCCCGTCGTGAGACGGAAAGCCGGACAGCAGGATGCTACTTTTTATATGCTACTTTTTTACCTTATTGTCTTTAACTGTTAGTTTATTCGCTGAAGTAATCAACGATTCTCTTTTAACTTTTATCAATATCTTGTCCTAACATCGTATACTTGAAGTATGGGAAATACAGCGGCATTAAAGAGAAATACCCCCGCGGGGCGGCGTTTCACCTACGCCGATTATAAAAGCTGGGATACGGTTCCGGGGGAACGATACGAGCTTATCTGCGGCTCCGCCTACGCGATGTCCGCGCCGAGCGCGTATCATCAGTCGATACTTATGGAACTGTCGAAACAAATAGCGGTATATCTGACTGGAAAACCCTGCAAGGTCTATCCTGCGCCCTATGACGTGCGGCTTTTCTATCAGGAAGACGAGCAGGATGATACGGTAGTTCAGCCGGATATTACGATAGTATGCGATGCGGAAAAGCGGGGCAAAGAAGGTTGCCGAGGCGCGCCGGATTTTGCCGCGGAAATCTTATCTCCGGCGAATACCGCCGCGGAGATGAGGCGGAAGTTCGCGCTGTACCGGGAAGCGGGCGTCAAGGAATACTGGGAACTTGACCCTGA
>JAIRPH010000239.1 GCA_031257135.1 Spirochaetaceae bacterium | reverse complement strand
GCGCGCCGGAAAAAATTTTAGCGAAATGCAAATTTTATTACGACGGCGAAGGAACCAAGAAACCTTACTCTGATCACAAAAAACTCAACGGTACGATAGATACCCTCGCGGAACGAGCGATTCGGGTTTTAGCCTTAGCGGTATCTGAAGAAAAGATCGCAAACGACGAATCACTGCCGGAAAACGATTGGATTCTCGCCGGCATTGTAGGCATCCGGGACGAAGTGCGCCCCGAATCGGTTACCGCGATAGCGGAAGTGCAGGAAGCCGGAGTTCATGTAGTAATGATAACCGGAGACCGCAGAGAAACCGCCGTCGCGATAGCCAAAGACGCAGGATTGCTGAAACACGAAAGCAATATTGTGCTTACCTCCGACGAACTCGCCGCGCTTTCCGACGATGCGGTAAAAGAAAAAATACCCTTCATTAAAGTTGTCGCCCGGGCTCTGCCGTCGGACAAAAGCCGGCTGGTGCGGCTCACCCAAGAGCTGAACTATGTAGTCGGCATGACCGGCGACGGCGTAAACGACTCGCCCGCGCTGAAAAAAGCCGACGTCGGCTTCGCTATGGGAGGAGGCACCGAAGTCGCCAAAGAAGCCAGCGATATCGTGATTTTGGATGATAACTTCAATTCTATCGACAAGGCGATCCTCTACGGCAGAACGATTTTCAACAGCATCAGAAAGTTTATCGTGTTCCAGCTTACGATTAATGTTTCGGCGGTGCTGATAAACTTTATCGCGCCCCTGTTCGGGCAGGAGAACCCGCTGACGATTACCCAAATCCTGTGGGTGAATCTGGTGATGGATACCCTCGCCGCGCTCGCCTTCGGCGGAGAGCCTGCGCTCAAACGGTTCATGCGGGAAAAGCCGAAACGCCGGGACGAACCGATTGTCAGCCCCTATATGTGGGGTTCCATTCTTACAGGCGCAATCTGGACGTTTGGGTTAAGCGTACTGTTTCTGTTTGTCCCGCTCTTTGCGGCGTATTTTCCTGACGCCGCGTTACATACCGGATACTTTGCGTTTTTCGTGTTTATCGCGGTATTCAACGCTTTCAACGCCAGAACCGACAAGTTCAACCTCTTCGATAATATCCGAGGCAACACAAACTTTCTCCGCATCCTTGGGATTATTACTGCCGTACAGATACTCTTAGTATACTGCGGAGGAGGCGTCTTCAACTGCTACGGCTTAACTCCTACGCAGTGGGGTATTCTGTTGGTCTGCGCGTTTTCCATAATCCCCATCGACCTGATGCGGAAGGCGTTTTTCCGGCAGAGGCTGTAGCTTGCGTTGGAATTAGGGTTCTTCGCTGAAGAAGCCCTAATTCCCAACCAGCTCCGCGCGAGGATAGTAATGTCCCAAAATCTGAGCCGCGGTAAAACCCGCCTGAGCCATGCCCGCCGCGCCGCTCTGATCCAGTCCTACTCCGTGTCCCCAACCCGCGCCTTGAAAGATAAAATATTCCGGTTTGCCGTCTTTACCGAGCTTTGATCGAATGGTAAAAAGGTTGCTCCGTAACCCTCCAAGTCGGGATCGGATGCGATCTCCTTTAATCCGCATCGCGCCGAGCGTACCTTTCAGTTCGATTTCGTTTATTCTGCCTGAAATACCGCGTCCTCGGCTTATGACGCTCAGAATCTCTCCGATAGCGCCGTATTCGGCGTTGCGGTTTCGGATTTCATCGGCAGGGACCCACTTTTCCCAACGGTAGGCTTGAGCGGAATGGAGATTCACTGCCGAGGCATAGGATTGCGGCTTTTCCCGTATCCACTGAGCTAAGTTGTTCAGTGGAAGCCAAGCGGTTCTCAGCGGAATCAGCTTGTCCGGGACCGCCGAATTGTAGGTATCCGTACCCCATACGGAAACCGTATCCTCGCTGTAGCCCCCATGATTGGCGGAATAATAGGCTTTCAGCGGCTTCCCTCCTGCCCGCAAGATTATCCCTCTAGTGGCGTCTACCGCGGCGGTAGTCGCCCGATTCTCGCCGGTAACGCCTCGATAAGCCGCGGAAAGGACGGAACCATAGAGATCAAACCCTTTTTCTTTATATTGCCCAAGATAGGCTAGGGTATATGACCGGGCCGCAATGGCTTGAGCTTTAAGGGCTTCCATGGGCCATGACGCGGGCATTTCCGCGGGAATAACGCCGTAGAGATATTCTTCTATATTAAGAATATTAATGAGCGTAATGCCCCCTTGATCAAGCCTGAATTCGATGCTCCCCCGGTAAGCCCGATCTTCCGAAGTAAAACCGGAAAGAATAGTCGTATTTTCCGGCTCTGGATATTCAAGAATCACCGGTTTATCAGTCAAAACCAGATTCCGCTCCCGCTGATCCTGAATGAATATCCGTCCGTTCCGCAGTTCGATCCAAATCTGCTCCGATGCCTGTCCGGTATACAGCACCGTTTTGTTCGTTCCCCGCAGGATATAAGGACCTCCTGTTTTTATGGGTATCAAGGACTGGCGTTCCGCAAGCCCTATCCGCACCATAGTCAGACCCGCTTGCGGTAAGGGTCTCGCCTTCGGGGGCGCGGCGGTAATCCTGCGGCGTTCCGCAACTCGCGCGGGAGGCTGAGGATTCCGCTCCTGTTCCGGCACATACCGGGCGGCTTCACTCAGCCGCCGCGTAATCGCGCTGGTATTGGGAAAGGCTTGGTTAGCTCGGTTCAAATAGGTATAGGCTTCCTTATATTGATTCAGAGCAAGAAGCACGGACCCTAATGGAAAATAGACCTTTCTGAATTCCGGGTCTTGGCGGAGCGCGGTACGGAAACAGGTTTCCGCTTCCGAAGGATTAGTATCGGCTACCAGCTCGCCCAACATGAACCATCCGATAGGACGGAAGTTTTCCGCCCCAAGGCTTCGCCGCAGAAGTTCGATTGCCTGCCGTTTGTCTCCCATATCTCGCCGAAGCAGAGCCTGATAAAACAGCGTTTCCCCAGTTTCCCGTGAAAGAGGAAGCAGAGCCAGTGCCTTCTGGTAATTTCCGGTAAGGCAGAACGTCAGAAACAGCTCCCGTTCAGTTTCAGGATCGGCAGGATTTTCCTGATATATATTCTCCAATATCGCGGTCGCATGGCTTCCTTCGCCGATTTCCTGATAAGCCCGAACCAATTCCCATTTAATCGAGCTGTTTCTGGGTTCTTGACGGAGAATAGTTTCAAACTCCCGGATGCTCCGCTCGGCATTGCCCTGATAGTATAAATCCAAAGCCTGCCGTTCCGCTCCCGACGCGATTGGAGCCGTCCCAGACGCGCCGGAAAAAGACATGGTTGAAAGTCCGTCAGCCGCGGCAGGAGCCGCTGAGGAAGCCCGCGGCGTAATCGGCGGACTTGAAGCTGTCCGCCCTGCCGAAACCGGCGGCTTCGATGCGGGAACATCCATAACCGAGACCGGATCAAGCATACTTGAGGAAACGCCGCTGGACGCGGCTGGAAGGACAGGATCAGGCGTAGTCGAAGAGACCGGATCAACCGCTTTATAAGGCGTGGTAATAGGATCAAGCGGGGACATCATATCCGGGGAAGCTACGGCGGTTAAAGCCGGAGGCGGCGGAACCGGCGGTACAGCCTCTCTGGATTCCGCTACATCAAGGTACGCCGGCAATAACCCGGGAGACGCCGGAGGCAACGCGCTCGAAGAACCGGTTCCCGTACCGTCGGTCCGTTGCAGAGCGGGCGCAGGCGGAACCGGAGCCGGCTCTGCCTCTGCGGATTCAGTAAGGAGCGCAACCGATACGGCGGCGGACTCTGAGCCAGCCCCAGCCGGCGAACCCGGCGTCGTCACCGACGGCGCCGCAACAGAGCAGGAAAAAAATAGAAAGCATACGAATAACCAAGCCATACCTAATGATACCATAAAAATAACAGAAAAGTCTATCGGTATCTTCATAAATTTCTATCCTTTTGTTAAAGATTTTATAGCTATAAACCGAAAATTTTTTCCGTGCGGCGCCGTGTAAAAACCGCCTTGTCCGCAGACTATTCTGCCCGCTCACACCTGATGTATTTCATACAAGGCAGAAAAGGTTGAGCAGAGGCTAATTCCCCGCTTGACGCTTTTTGTAGTTTTGCTATAATTTTTTAAATCAGAGTGTTTTTACATTAACCAAAAATACTCCTGAGTTATACATCATTCGGTAAGGTATGGAGCGTGTTTCGTCCGCCCATCTCTTCCGTATGTGCTATGGGTTTTTCAGAAATGTCCGTTTTTCAAGGGGCAAACTTTGTTTATGACGTCCTATGTAATCGGCGGATTCTAATGCGGGCGACCGGCGTTGACTAAGAGACCGCCAAGACCCTTCGTGAAACCGGCGATTGTTATGATCCTCAACGCTGTTCCTTTGAGGAAGCCCGGATAATCCTTGAAAAAAACGGCGGCTTTATCCGGCGCAGTATCGGAGAACCGCCTCATTAAGGAGTAGATATATGGAACGCATTGCGCACGCGCGT
>JAIRPH010000228.1 GCA_031257135.1 Spirochaetaceae bacterium | reverse complement strand
TTTGACAGGGGTAGAAAAATGCTCCACAAGATGCGGAAATGTCCGGCTCCGTCAATCCGAGCCGATTCTTCAAGGCTTACCGGAATCGACGACTGCATCACGTTTTTCATGATCAGCAGATTATACGCGCTGAAAGCAAGGGGCAAAATAAGCGACCAGATGCTGTCCAGCAAGCCCAGAGAATTGATCAGCAGGTATTCGGGAATAATCCCTCCGGAAAAATACATGGTAAACATACAGAGAAAGGTCAGCGCTTTGCGCCCCATAAGCTGAGGACGAGATAGGGAATAGGCCGCGCAGGTGGTGAGAATCATCCCCAGGAGGGTAAAGAGAACCGTTGTAAGCATCGTTACAAACAAGGATTGGATGATACTGGCGTCGGCAAAAACCTTTTTATAGGCTTCGGTCGTGAAGCCTTTCGGCAGGAGGAATACCTTGTTAGCAATAACGTAGGCTTCATCGCTGAAGGATTTGGAAATCACATGAATAAAGGGCAGTACGCAGGTCAAGGTTATCGCCGTCAAAAATAAGTAAAGCCCAGCTTGTCCGACCACGTCTATCCCTTTTCTATATACCATCATCTCCTCCTTACAGCAGTCCGTCTTCGCCGAGTTTTTTAGCGATCTTATCGGATATAAGCACCAGAATAAGCCCGATAACCGACTGGAAAAACCCTAAAGCCGTAGCCCTGCTGAAATTGGAGCTTTGAATGCCCCAGCGGTACACCAGTACCGGAATAGTCGTAGAAAAATCAAGAACCATAGCGTTTTGGAGCGCGTAAATGCGTTCAAAAGACCCGCCCATTATCTTTCCCAGATTCATAATCAGAAGAATGACTATCGTACTTCGGATGCATGGGAGGGTAATACTGATACATTGGCGGAGCCGTCCCGCGCCGTCTACGATGGCGGCTTCATACAACTCCGGATTGACGCCTGAGATAGCCGCCAAATAGAGTATGGTTCCCCACCCCATAGTCTGCCACACGCCGATAAGAACATAACTCCCAAGCCAATGATATTTTTCAGTAAGAAACGGAACTCGTTCCTTGCCGAATAGCTCAATCATATTGTTCACCACTCCGAAGGTGCCGCTGAATAACTGGAGGGCGATTCCGCCGATGATAACCCATGACAGGAAATGAGGGAGATACAGCAGGGTTTGAGAAACCCGCTTAATCCACTTCACCCGGATTTCATTCAGGATCAGCGCAAGCACAATAGGCATCGGGAATCCCATAATGAGGTCCAGAAGATTAAGAACCAGCGTATTCCGTAGCGAGGGAATAAAATCCCGATGCCGGAAAATATCCTTGAAAACCGCAAAGCCCGCCCATTGACTGCCCCAGAAGCCCCGGGCGATTTTGTAGTCTTTAAAAGCAATAACCAAACCGAACATAGGTCCGAATTTAAAAAGAAACACAAACAGCATAGGGAAGAGGATCAAAACATAGAGTTGCCATTCCCTGCTGAAATGTCCGATCAGCATTTTGCCGTCAAGGTTCCGTTTCATTGGGTCTTAAATTCTCCTTAAAATTGTTCTAAAGTAAAATTAGTATGCATCTGGTTTTTAAAATCTGTAAACAATCAGTTTTGATTAAACCAATCAATTTTGATTTTTACGTTAAACGCTTACAGGATAAAGAATTGTCTTTTATACTATACCCGTTATAGAAAACAATTTTCTTGTATACCAAAAAAGAAAGATTTGTTTCAGTATCAAAACCGATGAGGAGTATCAAAACTGATATACTTTACCGTTCAGCTTTACGGGCAATCCGATATTCCGAAAAGGTCAGTCCTTCATATTTTTTGAAATACCGGTTGAGGCTCTGAATATTCCGGTATCCCACTGCCTGAGCGATTTCAGCGGCGTTTTTTTCCGTATTCAGCAGGAGGTATTTGGCTTCTTTGATCCGCAACAGGTTGATGTTATCCAGAATACTCTTCCCCGTAGTCTCCCGGACCACCTTCCTCATATAGGAATAGCTGATGCCCAGCTCCGTAGCGATATCGTCAAAAAGGGTTTCTTCTCTAAAATGAGCCTCAAAGTAGCGGAGTATCTTCGATGGAAGGTCCTGAGATTCCGGCGTATCCTGATCAAGATACTCCAAAATGTCCCGATAAAACCCGCCCATCAGCGCGGAGATTTCATCCAGCGTATCGCAGGAAGAAATCGCGGCGTATATGTCATTTTGATGCGAAAAAAAACGGGAAAGATTGCCCTCGGTCTCGGTGAGATGCTTCGCCGTAGCCCCGACTAATTGATTGTAGATAAATCGGATATTGTCATTGGATATATGAGGCGTATCCCGAATCTTCCGCTGTAGGTCATCCAGTTCCGCCTCAATATTAGGAAGGTTCTTGCGGTCAAGGTAATTCAGAATTTTGCTTTCCCCGTGTTGGGGATAGAAAAACCGGGGACGTTCATAGGACGCCTCGCTTCGGTAAACCGCGTTATTTCCCTTGATCATCCGGGTCAGTACCGCTTCGGCGGCGCGGTTCGCCTGATTATGCAGGTCTCGGATACCGGAGCCGGGATCGCTGACGCCGATAGTAACCGTTGTCTCGAATATGGAAACCGCTTTTCCCCGAAGGGATTCAAGCATATCCAAAACCGTATTTAACCCGTCTCGTTCAGGGACATTGAAGACCATTGCAATCTGCCCGTCCCCGTAGGGAACGCCTCGGAGGTATAGCGGCGCTTCGCAGAGCGATTCAGCGGTATTCAAGAAGCAGTAGCGATGATATGCCCGCAGTTCCGTATTGGTCCGGTATCGATAGGTTCGGTAGGTATCTATCGCTGTTACGGCTACGATAAAAACCGGATTCGGAAAGAGCTGTCCTACGCGTTCAAGTTCCTGCTTGCCGATCATATCGCCCGACAGCGCCGCCCTGACCGCCAGTAAGGCCGCGTCTTTTTCCCGGTCGCTGAGAACCCGGTGGAGTTCGGTTTCTTTTTCTTTAATCTGACAAAACGCCATAGCGAGGAACTCCATCTCGTTTTTGATGCCCGTATTTTTCAGGGCAAAATCTTCCCGGAGAGTAGTGACGAACCGGCGCATAGGCCGGGATATCCACGAAAGAAAACCTACGGAAGCCACCGCGCCCGCAAAAAGCGCAAGAGCCGTGAGTATAATCATCCCTCTACTCGTCCGGGAAGCCCGGCGGGTAAGATTTTCCAGAGACTGCACGGAAATATAGACCCACCCGAAAATGTCTGATGTAAGCCAGGTATACAGAGAATCCTTAAAAAAGACGTACCCCGACGGCTCCTCGGCGTCGAGGATTTCGGCGATATGCGGGAAGTTTCGGGCTTGAGCTAAGACTTTCGCCCGGTCAGGGTGAGAAATAACCGTTCCGTCCCGGTGGATCAGCATGGTGCCGTAAATTCCGTCGGCGCCGCGGGTATGATTAAGACTGTCCGTAATGAAGGATTCCGCTACATTGACTGCAATCGTTCCCCGCACTGAAGTAGTGAGGAAATTTAAAAAGTAGAGATAGGACAACGCTGGAATGGATTTTTCTTTATCGTTACCGACGCTTATATCCCGCAAGGTGGCGGAGCGCAATTCCCTTGATACCCAGACGCCTCCTGAGCCTTTATGTTGCGCGGCCACGGCTCGCATCCATGTCAGAGAGTAATAGTCGATAAGTTCTACTATGCCTCGGTCGCTGGATATAACATAATCGGCGTTATCGAACAGCAAGAAAATAGAATAGATTGCATTGTCGTTTTTGACGATAGCCTGTAGTTCATGCTGAATATTCCGCAGTTTAAGTCCGTTATCGATATTTCCCTGAATCGAGGCGTATTTGAGGAGGCTTCCATACCCGACGAAGTCCTGATTTTCCACAAACCGCAGGATACTCCCGAACACCCGCAGGAGGATGCTTTCATTGAGCCGGCGGCTTGCCTCTATATTGGCGAGCGCGGCTTGGGCTATTTCTTCGTCCGAATAGCGCATGATGCTGTGATTGCTGTAGAGCATTAGGGTAATACAGGGGACCAGCATAACTAAAAACATGATCAGAAAGATTTGTATTACAAAGGGTATATTCTTTGCCATTTTCATAGTAAGTCCGCTTCGTTTTAGTGTACGCTATGACGGCGGCAATCCTTATAACATCCTGCTCGCCTGCGCCCAAGCTATACCGGTTATTCCGCGTCATGGAGTTTCAAGTTTCTTTCTCCAAATCATGTATTTTTTCACTGATTAAGCGGCACAAAAGCTCATAAACATCCTCTAAAGCCGCTTTTTGAGAGTTTTTTATAGCGGCTTCAGGAGCAATTTCTTTAAAAAACAGCTCGGTAGGGTCAATACAGAGGGCGACGGCAAGTTTTTGTATCATTTCTGATGAGGGAAACTTGCCCTTGATCTCCAACATTCCAATATATTGGGTTGAAGCGCCTACTTTTTCCGCTAATTTCGCCTGACTCCAGCCCCGGGCTTGCCGATGTTTTTTCAGGTTTAAAGCTAAAACTTCTCTGATATTCGTCATAACCGTCTGAATGTATATATCAGTCAACTTCCCCACGCCTAAAGGCGGGGGCTTGAGGCTTGGGTCTCTTTCGAGGCTTACTCCTCAAGATTTCTACTTCCGTGAGCCTGCCAAAGGGTGTAGCTTGGTTTTCGCAATTCCCCCAAAGGGAATTTTACGGTTGCTCCAACCCCCTACTCCCTCGGACTTACGGTCTCTCCATAGACGTTACTTTCCCACGTTGCGTGGGTAGGTTTTTTCAACATTTTTAGTATACAGGAGGCTTTATCAGAATGTCAAGTAGTCCATGCAAC
>JAIRPH010000154.1 GCA_031257135.1 Spirochaetaceae bacterium | reverse complement strand
TGTGGTTCCATTGACGTTGAGAGACATTGCCGGCGAGCTTGGCATCCATGAAACCACGGTTTCCAGAGCCGCAAACGGTAAATATATGCAGACCGAATGGGGTATTTTTGAACTCCGCTATTTTTTCACCAATTCCATCAGCGGAGCCGGCTCACAAGGGTCTCGCTATTCTAAAGAAGGGGTCAAAGAGATACTTCGGGAACTCATATCCGATGAAGCCAGACGGTATTCCGATCAGGAACTGGTCGGACTGTTGGCAAAACAGGGCATTTCCCTAGCCCGCCGTACTGTAGCCAAATATCGGAATGAGTTGGAACTGGGGTCGTCCTACACCCGGTGAACCCCATTCCATTGGCGAGGCTAGTTTTTTTTCAGCGCGTCGTCGAAGGCGGTATTGGAAGGGGCGAAATCGATTTTCCGTACATATTCGCAGGCTTCGCGCGCGCCGAATTCCCGTTCCATGCCTGAATCTTCCCATTCTACCGATAAGGGTCCCTGATACTGGATTGCGTTCAGTTCCCGGATGATGTTCTCGAAATCTACGTCGCCGTGACCCAAAGAGCGGAAGTTCCAGCCTCGGCGGGTATCTCCGAAGGTCAGGTGAGAGCCGAGAATCCCCGCTTTGCCGTCCAGCGTAACCGCGGCGTCTTTCATGTGGACGTGGTAAATCCGATCCTTAAAGTCCCGGATGAAAATATGAGGACTAACCCCCTGCCAGATAAGATGAGAAGGATCGAAATTGAAACCCAGCGTCGGACGATAGCTGAATTCCTTGAGAAGCCGTTCCGCGGTATAGTAGTCGAAAGCGATCTCCGTGGGGTGAACCTCAAGGGCGAACCGGACGCCGTATGTATCGTATTCGTCGAAAATCGGGTTCCAGAGGCGTACGATTTCCTTGAAAGCGTTATCGATCATCTCCTCGCTGGTTTGGGGGAAGGAGTACCAATATTTCCAAACAGGACTGCCCAGAAAACCGGTAACTACAGAGACTCCCATGTTTTTGGCGGTTTTGGCGATATACTTCATTTCCTGAACCGCCCACTCCCGGATTTTTTCAGGCTGTCCTGCGTATTTGCCCGGAGCGAAGCCGTCAAGCCGAGGGTCCCAGAGGTCGCCGACGCACTGTCCGGGAAGATGCCCGCTGATTGCCCAGCATTTCAGCCCATGCTGGGCGAGGGTCTTCTTGCGGTTTTCGATATACTCCGGGTCTTCCGCTCCTCTCTTGGGGTCAAGATGATCTCCCCAGCAAGCGATTTCCACGCCGTCATAGCCGAAGGATTTCAGCTTTTTACACAACTCGTCAAAAGGCAGATCCGCCCATTGTCCTGAAAATAGGGTAACTGGTCTTGCCATATAAACCTCCACATTACCCAGAGAATACCACAATATGAGCAAAACTGCAAGAGACGGGGGATTATCCGAGTCTTGACGGTTTGTTTTATCCTATGATAGTCTTTAGAAGGCTAAAATCCGCCCGTGTGTAGAACCCTCCGGCTTTAGCCGCAGGGAGCGTAACGATGAAAAACTGGAAAACAACTTATGCGGCGATTTTAATCGCTGAAACGATGGCAATCGGCGGATTTTCTCTGTCAATGCCGGTTATCCCTTGGTTTCTTGAGGAGGATATCGGCGTCCGCGATCCGCAGACCTTAAAAATCTGGGTTGGGGCGGTGCAGTCGCTTCCGGCGGTTATGCTGGCGGTGTTCGCGCCGATTTGGGGGCATTTGGCGGATGTTTTCAGCCGGCGGATGATGCTACTGCGGGCTATGTTCGGCGGAGCGGTTATTGTTTCGCTTATGTATTTCGTTCAATCTCCGTGGCAGTTGCTTCTTCTCAGAAGCGTTCAGGGATGTTTTACCGGCACCATAGCGGCCGCGACGGTGCTGACCGCGGGCATTGCTCCGGCGTCGCAGGTTGCCTTTGCGTTGGGACTGCTTCAAACCGGCGTCGCCGTAGGAAACTCGGTAGGTCCCCTGATCGGCGGGCTTATCTCCGATTTTCTCGGACACCGGATTGCGTTTTTAAGCACTGGTTTTGTTCTCGCCGTCGCGGGATTTATTATTTTGAGGGGAGTGGAAGACGACGTCCATCATACGCCGCCTGAACCGGGGAAAAAATTCCGGTTTCTCCCGGATGTTAAACCTATTCTGCGGTCTCCGGTTTTGATTACCCTGATGACCGCCTCATTTACGCTTCAGGCTTCCAATACTATAGCCTCGCCTATGCTTCCGCTGTTTCTCAAGGAGCTGGCTCTTCAGAATCCGGGCGGCGGCGTTCCGCAGTATCTTGGTTCCGCCGCAGGGCTGGTTTTGGGGATAGGCGCGGTGTCTACGGCTTTAGCCGCTGTGCTGGTGGGCAAATATTCTTCGAGATTCGGCTATTGGAAAACCTTGATAGTCTGCCTTTTTGCGGGCGCGTTTTTTACGATTCCTCAAGCCTTTGTGTCAAGTATGGCGCAACTTGCGGTATTTCGGGCTGTAGCGTCATTTTTTATCGGCGGCGCGTCGCCGGTACTGAACGCAATCATTGCGGTGAGCGCCGACAAGGAACATCAGGGAAGCGTCTACGGGTTTAATTCTTCGGTATCCTCCGCCGGAGGCGCGCTGGGTCCTATGATAGGCTCCGCTGTTTCCATGCTGAACTATCGAGCCGTATTTTTAGCCGCGGCCGCCTCGCTGGGAATGGCCGGCTATGGAACGCTTCATCGAAAACGGCGCATAAAACCGATTATACGACATTTGGTTTGAAATAATGTATAATAAAGAACCCATAAGCTTGTTCATGGGTTCTTTATTAACTACTGATCGCATTTTTATGAATAGAGCGAAAGAAATAAAAACAATAAGAATAGAAAATCCTGTAAACTGGTTCATGGAGGTAATGGATAATGCTTAATACAAGCGTTGTAATGGATATGCCGACTATACGGAAAATGGGTATTGAGGCTTTAACTGAAAAGCTAGGACCTATTGGTGTGGTTGAATTTATGCACGAATTTGATTCCGGTTATGGCGATTATACAAATGAACGCCATAATTGGTTGAATAATTTGTCCATAAATGAAATATGTGATGAAATAAATACGTCAAAGAAGGGTATATAAACAGCCCAAACGTCGCATATAACCGGAACGTTTAGCTTGATCCCGCGCCGCATTTCATATTTATCAGCTATAAATGAGATAATTATAAATTTATCCGTAATTATCCATAAATAGAGGAATATGGAAAGAGAAAATTGAAACGGGATCGGTTATGCGTCGTTTTTTGCTTTCTGCCATATTTTATTATAGAACACCATCTAAATACATACCTATCTCTGCCTCGTTCCCATAAGCAATACGTATTTTATTATGGTCTAATATACGATAATGTTTTGAAATAGTATTTTGTTGCAATTTCCAGCCATTTACAATTTCAATATCGTCCCAAAAAACGCCCGCATCCATAACTTCTGTCTTAATATTAAGGTTAGGGCTCTCTGGATAGTGTGCTAATTTAGAAAGCACCTCAAGCCCCCTTCTTATAAATGAAGATTGATCATATTTTTCATAGTCAGTATACAGAAGACTTTGTGATAATCTCGTAATACCAATAACAAACACCGCTGGTATAAATTTATCATAACCTCGTGGATTTACCAATGCCGGAATTAGGGGCAACATGAGAACTACAGTTATTATCCAACCTATAGGTCCAAACAATACACCTACTACCCTTTGCAAAGCGGCATTAGCAACCAAAGATAGTCCCCTGCCAACCAACATTCTTACGATAAGGTTTGCAATTATGGC
>JAIRPH010000081.1 GCA_031257135.1 Spirochaetaceae bacterium | reverse complement strand
AGGCAGTTCCGCAAGGGCGAACTCGTGCATTTCCGGCGCAAGCCCCAACTCTTCCGAAAAATCGTAATAGCGGAAGACGCAAAAATCGCACGCCACAATTCCCTGCGGAAAATCTTTGCTGGAAAGCCCGTCGGCGTACCGTTTCGCTTGTTCGTAGGCTTTCGATAAATCTTTGCCCGGGCTTTTCATTTCGATGAGGATTTTGCCTTTCCACAGCAGGTCGATGTAGCCTTTTTGTTCTGACCCCGGGGATTCGCCGAACAGCAAGTTTTCGGTTGTGCCGAGGGGGACTGGGTATTCCCGGATTGCTTTTTTTCGTCCTTCGTTGCCGAAAATGTTGAGAAAGCCCAGCATAAATTCTGCCGCGTCCGCTTCTTCCCGGGCTGAAGAAGCCTTGTCCTGCCATTCGCTGACAAAAGCCTCGGCCCGGGTCTTTATCTCATTCCACGAAAGTACCGCCATATATTTAGTATAGCTGTTTACCTATTTTTTTCAATGCGTAGGGGATTATGCCTAGAGGAACTAGCCCGCCCGCCTCCGCCCTCGCCCCGGTTGTATGGGTAGCGGAAAACCTCAAAATAAAAAAGACGATGCGTCTGGACGTCGTTTTTCGCACCGTCTGTAATTTCATTTTGAGGTTTTACCCTCCCGATGATTATATATCGGAGTTCTCAAATTCGACTTTAGCAAAAAGTTCAACAATTTTGTCAGATTTTCGGTCCTTTCAAAACTTCAAGCGTATACCCCGCGGACTCTGCAAGAGACTGATATAACTTTGCAGACAGTTCCAGATACCGAAAAAACGGTTCCCGTTCGGTACATTCAAGAGCGGATTCCAGTTCCTCAACCGGCGGGAAGAGAAATCCCGCTACATCCTTTACCGCGCTTTCTCTAATTCTTTTGTCCGTCTCCGCCAGTTTTTTTAAAATCCGGTCATGATCTTGAGGAGAAGGAAGCCGCTTTTGCCGATATACCCGTCCCGCGGTCCGCGCGGCTTCGTCCGACCAAATTTTAAGCTGGTTAAGTCCGGCTAATAATTCAATCAGCGCGGATTGATACTGCCGGTTCCGCAGAGCCGTCCGATCCGGATCGCCGAAATCCGCATCGGTCCGGGCGAAAGCCTCGCGCAGACATCGGTTAATCTCGTCCCGGCGAAGCGGATAGCCAAGCAATTCCTCCGGCGAAGCGGTAGCCAGCCCGGGAATGGCAATCCCTTCCCCGGAAAGCCGGAAAGTACGAAGCCCGGGAGCGGTTTGAATCCGGTTTTCAAACCACGCGGCGTAAAGCGAAAGCCGCCGGTCCGTCAGCACCGCGCCTCCAGCCGCCGAGACCGCGGGGAAAGGACACCCATCCCGCAATGCCCGGACCGACCGCGTCTCCAGCGGATTGAGCCGAGTCGATTCGGCAAGCGCGCGGTCTTCAAAGCGCGCGCCTTTGAAGTGAGTTTTCAAGTCTGGATACGCGAGATCAAGTCCGGCAATCCAGACCGCTGATGTTCCCAGAACCCGGGCGAAATCCCATGCGGTAGTCGCTACCGAACCGCCCGCGCCGAGTCTGCCCTTAAAATCAAGCCGGTCTTCGATAAACCGCCCCAGCGGAAACAGCGACGAACAAAGGAATATCCGCTCAAATGGATGCTTCAATACCGGCGGATATACCGCGGACTCAGCGATGAGGCAAGTCCGAGGCGCGGGAGCCTGATCCAAATGCCGGCTGTTCCAATATTGAGGGTCCACAACTACCGCAAAATCGGGATCGATTCCGGCTCGTAAAAGCAGTCTGAGAGAGGTATCCACCGCTACGATAACACAGCGTTTGCGTATTTCAGGAAGATAAGGGATACTTTCGTCCAGCGAAGGACCGGCCGCGGCGAGGAATACCGGCAACGCGGACGGCAGGATTCCCTTCAGCCTTTCGACGCCCGGAATATCCCGGATAACGGTCAGGTTGCGGGCAAGATTCCGTACCCACCGTTTCCCAAACCGCCGGAGGGTCGCCATATTTACATCATCTTTAGAAATCCAGAGGGCGATACGCCGTTCCACTTGGGAGTACCAGTCTTCATCCAGCTTCATCAGGGTCCGGTTACGGATTAGAGAAGGAACTGCGGCTTTTCCCTGAGAACAGAACTGAAGGGCTTCAATAATCCCGTCCGCCGGTCCGCCGATAACAAAGATAAGCTGATGCTCCAAGAGAAATGAACGTAAATCCCGCGTTTCTAAGGCTTTTTTCAGCAGTCCGCCGCGAGCTTCCGCGATGATAATCGGACGGTTTCCCGCTTTTTCCGCCGCCGCCTCCGCGGTATAGCCCAGTCCGAATCCTAAGACAACGACCGGACCTGCTTCGGCGATGGTTTCCGCCAGCCGCCGCGCTTCCCGTATCGGGTCCCGGAGCGAGTGGACATGAAGCCCGTTAACGGCAAGCCCCGGCGCGCCGGAAGCTCCGGCTTCTACTTGAATATCATACGGAACCTCATCGACGGCAATCTGTTCCAAAAGTCCCGGAAACTTATCCTGTATGATCGCGCGGTTGGTCTCCCAATACTTCATACCTCAACATAGCATAAAACATAAAAAACAGCTAAGTAGGATAACCTCTTTTAAATAAAGATATTTACAGAAAACGCTTTCGTTAATGATTTTCTTGCTAATTCCTGATAATATAAAGAGTTATACTGTTGTAAATGAGAATCGCCGATTTCACCGTTTGACATTTTGCAATCTTTCCGATATACTGATTTAGATTTATTTTATAGGTAAGAGGTATATAGTGGTTCCGGTCCATGAATATAAAAAATTGGAAAACGCCATAGTCCAAAAAGCGAGGGATGGGGCGGCGCGTATAGGAAAAAGTTTGCTTATCTTGGGAAAGGGAATATATAAGGTCCTTACCTATCGGTATACGATTGTATTGGTTCCTCATTCGGAAAAAAAAGTATATAATCTTCATATTAGTGTCGTGTCTATACTCTGCTTTATGCTCATGCTGGCGGGAGCGATGGGCGCGTTTTTTTGGTACGGCGCTTCATATAACTATACTCCGAAGGGCAATTTTGCGGACAAAGACAGCCTTTTGCAGGAAACCCAAGCGAGTCTAGATCAGCTCAGAGGCGAGACCGCTCATCTCCTGCGGGAAGCCAGAGGGTTCGAGAGCGCGTTGTCCGGCACGCTGTCAGCCTTGGGCAAAGACCTTACCGGCAGGAATAACCCTAACGCTCAGGGAGGCGGAGATTTATCTTCGTTTTTCGATATACAGGAAACTCCGGACGGGGTTCTTCAGGAAGTGTACGATGTCAGACGGCTTTCGGGGTATCTTTCCTCCGCGGTGGAGCCGATTAAGGAAATCGGCGTACTGCTGGATTCCCAAAGCGCGTTGCTCACTGAAATTCCCAGTATCTGGCCCATAAAGGGAGGCATCGGTCATATCTCCATGTTTTTCGGACAAAATGAAAATCCTTTTACCGGTCAGTATTACATCCATAAGGGGGTTGATCTTTCAACCTACCGGCAGGGGGACCCTATCGTAGCCACCGCGGACGGGCAAGTGGTGACTATCGATTACGAACACAGCGGGTTCGGAAACAACGTGATCATCAAACACAAACACGGGTTTTACACCCGCTACGCTCATATGCTTACCATCCGAGTTAAAACCGGACAACGGGTTCAGCAGGGGGAAGTAATCGGATACATCGGGAATACCGGACTTTCTACGGGTCCTCATTTGCATTATGAAGTGCATATCGGTTCTGACGTGGTTGATCCGTATAAGTACATCAACATCCGTTCCGCGCTGTCCAAAAATCGTTAATCGGAACCGAATATGAGAAAACGGGAAGATTTCTTAGTCAATACCATTATCGGTCCCGGAACTAAGGTCAACGGCGTCATTGAATCTTCGGGATTTACCCGTATTGACGGCAATGTTCAGGGAGACGTACAAGCCGCAGGCAGGATCGTCATCGGCGAGCGGGCGCGCCTCAAAAGCAATGTCAGCGGCACCGCCATAACCGTCGGAGGCGTAGTATACGGCAATATTCTCGCCAGCGAGCGGGTTATCATCCTCGCCAGCGCGCTGATATTGGGCGATGTGATTACCCGCCGGATTCAAGCCGATGAAGGCTGTCTCATCCACGGTAAGGTTTTCGTATGCCAAAGCGATGAGCAGTGGCATAAGGCGGTTGCGGAACAACAGGACGCCCAACGGATCAGATCGGTACTTTCCTCTTTTAAAAAACATGGCTAAAATAGAAACTTCGCTTTTTTTTAACGCCGCCTCGCTGAACGCCCTCAAACCTGAAACAAAAAAGACCGCGGATAAAGGTTCAAGCCGAAAGGTGCGGTTTTCAGGATTGCTGGAACGGCTTACTCAGACGCCGGAGCCGGAGCCGGCGGAAGACTTGCCTTTTTCCGAGGAAACCGTTAAAGCGATGCTCGACGAGATTCACAGCGCAGGAGACGACTTAAAAAACCGCCCTTTGCCGGATGAAATAAAACGGTATAAAGAGGCGGTTAAGCGGTTTCTCCGCTATGTGGTACGCTACGGTTATACCGCGGCGAAGCAGGTAAGCGGTAAAAATCTCTTAAAACGGAAAAATTTCACCATAGTTCAAGTGGTAGACGCTAAATTGGAACAATTAGCCGCGGGAATCATGGCGGGGCAGACCGCTCAGCTTGAAATACTCAGGCGGCTTGAAGAAATTACGGGTATATTGGTAGATTTATTGCAGTAGGAGGAAGACTATGAGCGATTATGATCTGGACGAGGACATTTTTACGCTGGAAGACGGCGCGGGACTTGACAGTACCACGGTAATCGTTCCCATCCGGGAAGGGCTGGAGGCTCTTAGCCCGGACACGCCTATATATCGGCTTCGGCTCTTGTATTCCCATGAAACCTTTCTAGCGGCTTATCATAAGGAAGACCTACCGCCTAAAACGATGGTGCTGGTTCCGACGCGGTACGGCCGGGATTTAGCCCAAGTTATCGGGCGGATACTGAAGGCGACGCCTCAACAGCTTTCGGAAAGCACTCGGATAGAACGGTGCGCCGCGCCGGAAGACCTCGAGAAATCAAAAGGCAATAAGATACACGAACAAGAAGCGTTCAATATCTGTAAGGAAAAAATAGTCTTTCATAACCTTGATATGAAATTGGTTTCGGTTCATTATCTTCTGGAGGAGCCGAAGATACTCTTCTTTTTTACCGAGGATAACCGGGTGGATTTTCGGGAACTGGTGAAAGACTTGGTCGGCGTGTTTAAAACCCGGATAGAATTGCGGCAGATTGGAGTCAGAGACGAGTCCAGAGAGCTGGGCGGACTTGGGGTGTGCGGCCGAGGGTATTGCTGTCACAGCGTATCGGATAAGTTAAAGCCCGTCTCTATAAAAATGGCGAAAGATCAGAATTTATCGCTCAATTCCATGAAGATTTCAGGTCCCTGCGGACGGCTTCTGTGCTGTCTCGCGTATGAACACAACTTTTACCACGAACAGCGGCGGCTTGTCCCGCCGGAAGGATGTAAAATCGCCTATGACGGAACCGTCTGGAAAGTGCTGGAGGTCAACGTCGTTATGGGAAAAGCTAAACTCGTCGCCGAAGACAGCAGGCAAATCCAAGTGTCTACCTCCGCCTTTGAACGCGCCGACGGACGGTGGCGTCTCGTCCTGAAAACCTAACGGGACATCTTAGTAATCGAGCAAATCTGAGTCGCCATCCTGTCCAGCGGGACTTGTTCCATGACGTGACCCAGCTCATAAGCCACCCGAGGCATTCCGTACACTACCGCGCTTGCCTCATCCTGACCGAGGGTGACGCCTCCTTCCCGATAAATCGATCCCAGTTGCTCGGCGCCGTCTCTGCCCATGCCGGTCATAATGACCCCCATTGCATGGTTGGAATAGGCTTTCGCCACCGACGCGAAGAGTACATCCGCCGAAGGGCGATGCCCGCTGACCAAAGGGGCATCCGATAGATGAACCACCGACGCCAAAGAACGCCGTTCTACTTCAAGGTGCTTATTTCCCTGAGCTATTAAGATTCGTCCCGGTTTAATCAGGTCTCCTTCTTCGGCTTCTTTGACCTCCATAGGGCAAACTCGGTCGAGGCTTTTTGCGAATTCGTTGGTGAACCCCGGCGGCATATGCTGGACCACTACAATAGGAGTCGTGAAATCCTGATCCAGTTTGGAAAATACGATACGCAAAGCGTCGGGTCCGCCGGTAGAGATGCCGATGGCTATGATTTCGATTTTCCCCGGTTTTCTAAGCGGAGCCGGAGGCTTCGCAGGAGCCGCCGGCGGAAGCGGATAGGCCGGCTTCGCTTTGAAGACTTCCGCCGAGACCGGCGCGATAGGATACGCGGCTTCCATTTTTTGGGTATAATCCAGGGGGGCGACTTTTTTCCCTTCACTGCGGCGGTATTTGCCGCCGTAGCCCAAGAGCATATCCGTTAAAGCGGCTTTCACCGTGTGGAGGTCTTGAACAGTGGAATCCGGTTTATGGATAAAATCGCTTGCCCCTAATGAAAGCGCTTCCATGGTTGTCTCCGCGCCCCGGCGGGCTATGGACGAGAGAATGACCACCGGTATTTTGATGCCCAGCTTTTTACGTTCCTTCAGGAATTCAATGCCGTTCATTTCCGGCATTTCAAGATCAAGGACAATAACATCAGGGTTAACCCGAGGAATTTTCCTGAGGGCAAAAATCCCGTTCATAGCCTTCTCCGCTACGACGAGTCCGGGCGTCGCCTCTACCATTTTGCCGATGAGATTACGCATCAGAGCGGAATCATCGACAATCAATACTCCAATGTTATCAGCCACGATCAAGCTCCTCTACGCATAGCTTCACTTATATGAATTTTCTGTAAAACGTTGCCCACTGGGTCTTTACAAACTCAAATTTGGTATCCATCCCGAACAGCGATTCAGAATGACCGATAAACAAGAATGATTTAGACGACATCACATCCCAAAACCGCCTAATTACCGCGGCTTGGGCGGTTTCATCAAAGTAGATAATAACATTACGGCAAAATACGATGTCCAAATTGCGGAGTCCCGAATCGTGTTTGAGGTTATGGTAATCAAAACGGATTCTCGACATAATTTCCGGTTTAGCCTGATAGCCCCCTTCGGACCGGTTAAAATATCTTTTCAGGTACGTTTCGGGGACCCCTGCAATTCGGGAGTCCGAGTAAAACCCTTTTCTTCCTTCCATGAGGGATTTAAGGCTTATATCGCTGGCAACAATCTCGAATTTCCAGAAAGGCGGCAAAATTTCAGCCATCAGCATTGCGATGGAATACGGCTCTTCTCCAGTGGAACAGCCTGCGCTCCAGATTTTTATGCTGGCATTAGAAGACCCTTTCTTAATAGTAAGCAATTCAGGAACCACAAACTTTTCCAAGGCGTCGAAATGAGCCTGATTACGAAAAAAACGGGTCAAATTGGTCGTAATGGAATCAAGAAAGCTCTTAAATTCATCGCCGTCTTTCATAATCATCGAATAATAGGCTCGCGGCGAATCCATACCTTTCTCCCGGAGCCGTTCTTTCAGCCTGCTTTCCAGAATAGAACGATTGGTCGAAGTAAAATGAATACCGCTTTCATTGTAAATAAGCGTACGGTACTGTCCAAAGTCGGCATCATTAAGAAACTCATTATCTTCCGCCATAAAGCAAGCCTAAAGGATATTTTATTTTCTGTCAATATACCAATACTTGAAGTTTAAAACCGTTTGGAAGCATTTTTGAGCCATGACTCTGTGTATGCCTCCGCGTCCGCCCGGCTACGGATTTGCAGGACTCTATCCGTTTCGTCCTAAACGTGATAAACTGGTACATAAAGAGGTACGTTATGGAAACATTGCATAAGGACGCGGCTACGCTGATAAACCGGTCGATAGCGGCGAATCTGCCCCAAGAGGCGGTACGGAACGCCCTCAAAGACCGGGCTTTCGCGGATAGTTTGTATCTTGTGGCTATAGGTAAAGCCGCGTGGACTATGGCGCAAGCCGCTCAGGAAGCCTTGGGAGACGCGGTAAAAGCCGGATTCGTCATCACTAAGTACGGACACGCCGAAAAACCAATACCCGGCTTGGAAATCATAGAGGCAGGACATCCGCTTTCAGATGAAAATACTATTCTGGGAACCGGTAAAGCGGTGGCTCTCGCGCGCAAGCTCGGCAAAGGGGATGAACTGCTCCTGCTCATTTCCGGAGGCGGCTCCGCGCTTTTTGAGAAACCCCTTGAAGGAATTACGCTGGACGATATTGTGGCGGTAAATAATCAGCTTCTTGCAAGCGGCGCGGATATTGTGGAAGTTAATATGATTCGCAAACGCCTTTCCGCGGTAAAAGCCGGACGATTCGCTCAACTCTGCGCTCCTGCTAAGGTATTTACCGTAGTCCTTTCCGATGTGCTTGGAGATAGGCTGGATTCGATAGCTTCCGGTCCTGCCGCGCCGGATTTATCCACCGCTGAAGACGCGCTCGCCGTAGTGAACAAGTATAAGCTCGTTCTGAACGACCGGATTCGGCGGTATCTTACGCAGGAAACGCCGAAGGCTCTGGATAACGTCGAGTCCGTGATTACCGGCAGTGTGCGGACCCTCTGCCAAAGCGCGGCGGAAAACGCCCGCGCCCTCGGGTATACCCCTTACGTCCTGTGCAGTGATATGAATTGCGAAGCTCGAGACGCGGGAAAGCTCATTGGAGCGATAGCCCGGCAGATTCGGCAGGGAAACAGCGGATTCAAACCGCCGTGCGCGCTCATTTTCGGCGGCGAAACCGTGGTGCATCTCAAAGGCGCGGGAAAAGGCGGACGGAATCAGGAACTCGCCTTAGCCGCCGCGGAAGGCATTGCGGATATGGAAGGAGTTTTGGTATTTTCCGTAGGCTCCGACGGCACCGACGGACCTACCGACGCGGCCGGAGGCATAGTAGACGGCAGTACCGTCCGGAGGCTTCGGGAGAAAGGGCTTACCATTCCGGCTATTCTGGATAACAACGACGCCTATCACGGTCTTGAAGCCGTCGGCGGGCTTATCAAGACCGGACCTACCGGCACAAACGTCAACGATATTGCGGTTATTCTGCACCGATAGTCCTAGCACGGCTTTGACAAGCTAGTATATCAAGCGCGCCCTGATCCCGCCGAAAGGCGCGGGTTCGGCCGCTTATTTTGAGGGTCTTATGGATAAAGAACGGGCTTCCAGAAACAGGACGCTGACTGTTTCAGCGGATGAACGGAATATACTTAAAAAAAGATTGTTTTTTCCGAATGGACAGGAAATAACGGCATCCCAAATAACCAATAAAACAATCTGCGGCGATTTATTTGAAATTATAGATTTATTGCCTTCTGCATTTACCGATTTATTGATAATCGATCCGCCGTATAATTTAGATAAAGATTTTCACGGCTTGAAATTTTCAAAGACAAACGACGAGGCGTATTTAGAATATTTAAAAAATTGGTTCCCCAAAATAATAAAAACATTAAAGCCAACCGGTTCTGTTTATATCTGCGGAGACTGGAAAAGCACCTTTTGTCTGTATCAGATTATGCGGGATTATACGATAATCCGCAACAGAATAATATGGCAACGGGAAAAAGGCAGAGGCGCGCAAGCAAACTGGAAAAATTCATGTGAAGATATTTGGTTCGGCACTAAAGGGGAGAAATATTATTTTAACGTCGATGCGGTAAAACAAAAGCGGCGGGTCATTGCGCCGTATAAAGAAAACGGAAAACCAAAAGACTGGGAGGAAACCCTTGACGGCAATTTTCGGCTGACCTATCCCAGTAATTTTTGGGACGATATTTCCATACCCTATTGGTCTATGCCGGAAAATACCGATCATCCTACGCAAAAGCCGGAGAAATTAATCGCCAAATTGATTTTGGCAAGCTGTCCCGAAAACGGCGTTGTATTCGACCCGTTTTTAGGTTCCGGCACGACATCGGTTGTGGCGAAAAAATTGGGGCGGAAGTATACCGGCGTTGAAATCAATGAAGAATACTGCTCTTGGGCGGAAAAGCGATTATCCTCCGCGGAAAGAGATGCCCCTATTCAAGGTTATTCAAACGGCGTATTTTGGGAGCGGAATACCCTGAATTTGCAGAAAAAAGAAGGTAAGCTGTGACGCTCCTGCGATTCCAGCAGGAGCGTCGCGAGGCTATATCTCGAAATCGGCTTGGTCGATAATTTGCGCTGTTTCTACATTCAGCGTTTTTAGGGTAAGCCGGCGGAGGCTTTTCTCGCCGCTTATCCAACAAAGCACTATGTATTGAACGCCGAGCTGATGCCCTATCGAAATGGCTGAATCATCGCTCACCGCGCCGGAGGCTTGGAATTGCTGTTCAGCATTAATCAAAGCCTGATTCGAGCGGTCGATTACCGTTGCCGTTCCTTCCTGAATAAGGGTCTTGGTTATCTGATCTACCACATAATCAAGTCTTGCGCGGTCTGCGGACTGGGTTTTCATAATCGTTATGTTCGCTCCTGCCGGCAGTTTTGCATTGAGCGCGGCAATCGCGTTTTTGACTGCCTTTTCCGTTAGTCCGTCTGTATCCTCGAAAAGCTGAGTTAATTCGGCGCGGGCGGCGGCGTCGCTTGCAAGAGCCTGTCTGAGGATGCCGGCGTTTGTCTTTGCCGCAACGCTACCGTGTTCGTAGCTGATTTCGTCGTATAGCCGTATAGCCTCCTCATAATTGCCGTTCTTAACGAGAGCCAGAGCTTCTTTCATTAACGCTTTTACTGTTTTATCTTTTGAGGTTTCGTTCATTAGTTTTCGGTTCGCGCTGACAATATAGGGGACGATGTCTTTTTCTAAGTAGCGTATTTGAGCGTCAGCTATTCTCTTTACGAGGACTAGCGCGTCAGTGAGATTGGCGGCGGATTCCGAGTTTGAATCGCTGAGGGAACCTTGTTTTGAAACTGTTCCGACGGGCATATCGGTTCTTGAACTGATGATGCTGTATGAGAATTCCAGCGAAACATCGCGCTTATAGGTGATAGTAATTCTGGTTTTCCCGTCTGAATCTTTCCATTCGCTTCGTTCCCGCGAATCTTTCGATTCGATGATCCTAATCGCGCCGGTAAACAGTCCGTCCGCGTTTGGGTCTGTAGAGGCTACAATGGTAAACTTTCCGGTATTGGTAATTATCTGCGTCGCTTTATCTGTCAGGTACTGGGTGATCTGCGCGCCGAGAGGTCCGCCGACTCCGCTTTTATTTTCAAAGGGCTTGATAGCCAGCCGATGTATGCCGGTTGTGTCTATGGTGGGCATCTTCACAGATTTAATTGGCACCGATGTACCGCACGATGCCATGCTTATCGCCAGTCCTGCTGTAATACATAACAGCATCCGTATAGTCTTGTTTTTCGTCATTTTTTTCTCCTTCAGGTTCTCGTTAAGCGGTTTTCGACCGCCTTAAATCAGTAATGATCATCTGGGGCGTTTCAACTCCGTTGAACCAGTTTCGGGAAATCTTAAACGCCACATCAACCAGATCGTTCATATCGAAATCTTTTTTGACCTTCTCCGCGGCTTGCCAATATACAGCCGGCCATTTGTGTTTCCCCGCGTCAAGGGTAAGTTTAACGTGTTTCGCTTCAGTTTTGCCCATGAACATAATATCAGCGACCTTGAGGTTCCGGGTCATAAAAGTAAGGGGTTCATTTTCTTCCCCGTAAGGCTCGAAACCGTCGATTACCTTAAAAATATCCGGCGTGAGATAGGATTGGGGCAGTTCCGCATCAATAAACAGCGTTTCTTCCAGTTCGGTTTCAGCGAAGCCGATGGTCTGAGCCGCGGTTTTAAGCCGCTCTAAAAAACGCTCCCACTGTTTTTTTTCTACGCTGAAGCCCGCGGCGTAATTGTGTCCGCCCCAGTCGATAAACAGATCGGCGCACTGCTCAAGAAGCGGACGCAGGTCGAAGCCTTTCACCGACCGCATTGAGCCGGTCAAAACGGTTTCTCCAAAGGACACTACGATAGAAGGAACCTTAAACCGGTTGAGCAGACGGTTCGCCATAAGTCCTGTAACGCCTCGGTAGATTTCCGCTCCGTAAGCCAAGGTCAGCTTTCCGCCGAAGATTTTGAGGCTTTTTTCCGCCAAAGGCTCTATGATAGTCCATGCGTCGCCGCCCAGTTTTTTTCGTTCTTCGTTCATCGCAACCAGATCGCCTGCAAGCCGGTCTCGAACCGTCATATCCTCTTCCAGCAGTAAGGCTACCGCCTTATCAGGACTGCCCATGCGTCCTGCGGCGTTGATGGCGGGACATACCTGCCATGAAACGTCCATCGTTCCGATGCGCCGCCCTGCAAGTCCAAGTTTGAACAGCAGGTCCGAAACGCCGGGACGAGGCTTCTCGGTTAACGCGGCAAGTCCGCTCCGGAGGATGATGCGGTTTTCATCTTTTAAGGGCATAATATCCGCCAGCGTTCCTAGACTGACAAGCTGTAAATCCTCGGCATCCTCCGGGGTAAACAAACGCTCCCGCCGCTGAATAAACGAAACAAAAAGACTGATAAAAACATCCAGCTCGCTGATAGCCTCGGAAGAATACTTGGCAAGCCGGGAGAGTTCCCGAAGCTGAAGCAGGCTCTTTCCCGCGGCGTGAGGAATCTCCTTCCTAATCTCCTGAGCTATGTCCATCACCTGAATATCAACGCTTCCGCCGAAGATGTTCGCAAAGGTCTTTTTTTGCAGTGAACCGTCCCAGCCGAGAATCTGCTGTCCTTCGAGGAACTCAGGCAATCTGGTTTCGCTAATCCGGGCGGTTCCGGGAACGACGGTTTCCGCGAGCCGGTCAATAACCGCAAGGTTCCGCATCTTCGCTATTTCGATGATATACCCATTCTCTGCGGGTCTGGTATTGAGCAGACACACTGACTGTCCGTAGAGTTCGCTTTTAAGCGCGAACCGCAACGCCGATACCAGCTTGTAGGCTACGCCGCATCCGCATAAGTCCTTGAAGGGATACGCCGAACCGGGCAGTTTGGGGTTTACTATGGTCAGCGCAGAGGGGAGTTGCTCCGGCGGATTGTGATGATCCGTGACAATCACGTCTACTTGAAGCTCATTGGCCCGGGCGATTTCGGCGATGTTTGAAATTCCGCAGTCTACGGTGATAATCAGGGTTCCGTCCGCGGCCGCAAACTCCTCTACCGCGGGAATTGAAAGACCGTAGGGTTCATCGCCGACGGGAATCCGCCAGGTTACGTCCATACCCAGCCGAGTAAGAACTCCGGCTATTAACGCCGTGCTGGTAACGCCGTCTACATCCCGATCTCCGAAGATTAGGGTCTTTTCTCCCTCTTCCTTTGCCGCGAGAATCCGGTCTACCGCGTCTTCCATACCGGGCAGGTCAAAAGGATTCCGCAAGTGCCGAGGGTCCGCTTCGAGGAAATACCGGATGTCTTCTCCTCGGGTAATGCCCCGGCGGGCGAGAATCGAGGCGGTCAGGAAGTCGCAACCGTACTTAGCGGACAGGTCTTTCACCAGTTCTTGGGATATATCTTTTTTTTCCCATTTCATGTTTGTATTAGTTCCTTCAATATCAAGGTTCTCGGAGCTGGGGGCGTCTCGGCATAGGCTACTGCGTTTTCCAGTTGAGGAAGCGCGGCCGCAAGAGACTCCTCGTCTTTAGCCCAAACGTTCATAATAATTTCTCCTTTGGCAACGGGGCGTCCGCTTTTTTTGAGAAACTCCACGCCTGCGGTAGGGCTTACCGCGTCGGTGGTACGGTTTCTTCCCACGCCCAGCGTTACTCCTGCGCGGCCTATGCTCCATGCGTCTATTCGGGAGATGAAGCCGTTTCTAGCGGCTTTAACGGTAGCCTCGTGAGCCGACCGGTAATTCCCCCGCATTTCCAGAAACCGCGCTGGGTCTCCGCCCTGAAGCCGTATATTGTCAAGGAAAAGCTGGCGAGGTTTTCCTCCGGCGAGAGCCTCTTCGCAGAGTCTGCGTCCTTCGGCTGTATCCTTCGCTTTGCCGCCGAGTACCGTCATCCACGCCCCCAGCGCGAGGGTCACTTCCATGAGGTCTGGCGGACCCTTTCCTTCAAGGCAATCGAAACTCTCCTCGACTTCAAGGAAATTTCCTACTTTGCCGCCTAAGGGTTCGTTCATGTCCGTAAGGATCGCGGCGATCCGCTTTCCCATTGCAGTTCCGGTATCGGCGAGAGACCGGGCGAGGGCTTCCGCCTTTGCCGGGTCTTTCATAAATGCGCCGGACCCGTATTTAACGTCGAGAACCAAAGCCTCGGCTCCTTCCGCGGCTTTTTTGGAAAGGATGCTTGCCGTGATGAGCGGGATGGATTCTACCGTAGCGGTTACATCTCGAAGCGCGTAGAGCAGGCGGTCTGCGGGTACTATTTCTTTAGTCTGACCGGTCATGGCGTATCCGGTTTCGGCGAGAACGGCTCTGAACTCTGAAACCGTCAGATTCGTCCGGTATCCGGGGATGCTTTCGAGTTTATCTAAGGTTCCGCCGGTGTGACCTAAGGCTCGCCCGGACATCATAGGGTCTTTGATGCCCAGGGATGCGACAATCGGAGCCAACATGAGACTGGTTTTATCTCCTACGCCTCCGGTGGAATGTTTATCCACAAACGGACCGGGTATGCCTGACAAATCTAACATTTCTCCTGATTTCAGCATAGTTTCGGTAAGGACTGCGGTTTCCGCCGGGGTCATGCCCTGAAAAAACACCGCCATAGCCCAAGCCGCCGCCTGATAATCGGGAATGGTTCCCGCGGCATATCCGCCGATTAAAAACTCGATAGCCGACCGGCTCAACTCCTTGCCTTCCCGCTTATCCATGATTATATCGACCGCTCTCATATCATGCTCCTCTGCTTTGTCATTGTTTTATATTATCTTATCTTTGCCTAAATATCAAGCAGTCCATGCGCCATAGCTCTTACCGGCTTATATCCGCGGGAGCAAATAAGCGATCTCCGGCAAGGTCCGAAGAAAAAATTCCGCTGGAATTGTTTTATCCTTCTTGTGGTTTTTATTTGAATGAGCTATAGTATTACCTATGATAACACGTTTGACACGGCAATCATGCTTCTCATTGGGCCATAGGTATGGCTTGGCACAAAGCACAAAGCACAAAGCACAAAGCACAAAAAATTTTACCGCACCGGCTTGACTTTGTCAAGTACCTGACGCCTAAAAACCCGTTTTTTTTACCAATTTTTTTCAAAAGAATTCACGCCGGTCTAGGCGGGATTTTTCTCGGTTTTCTGCGGGGAGGATTTACCGCGAAAGTAGAAGATTTTACCGCGAAAGTAACGCCCGACGGCGCGAAAGTAACTACCTACAACATGAAAGTAACGCCCGACGGCGCGAAGGTAACGCCCTACAACGCGAAAGTAACGCCCGACGGCGCGAAAGTAACTACCTACAGCGCGAAAGTAACGCCCTACAACATGAAAGTAACGCCCGACGGCGCGAAGGTAACTACCTACAGCGCGAAAGTAACGCCCTACAACGCGAAGGTAGAACCCTATGGAGTAAATATTTCTGCTTATAAAGCATATCGCATACAAAAAATTTATAGGTCAACTGGAGGATACTATGAAAAAAGCGTTTTTTAGTCTTTGTGCGGCGTTGATTGCCGGGACAAGTCTCGCCGCGCAGTCGGCGTCGCCTACGTTGAGCGAAGCGGTCGCCCGCGCCGTGCGGACATTGGAAACCCGCCTCGCCCCGGG
>JAIRPH010000141.1 GCA_031257135.1 Spirochaetaceae bacterium | reverse complement strand
GTCCGCCGGCAGATTCTCGCTCTGCGCGCCCAAATCAGCGGGTAATGCCCCGCCGGGCTGGTTTGCAGTCCGGCGCATTTGCCAGTTATAGGAGATATTTCCGGCGGCGGCTTTGCGCGATTTCATGTCTGGACTCTGAGTCAGGGAAGTCATTCCCACTCAATCGTTGCCGGAGGCTTGCTCGAAATATCGTAAACGACTCTGCCGATTTCCGGTACCGTATTCGTGATAAGCGTCGAAATTTCCAAAAGGTCTTTCATCGGGAAAGGATACACATCAGCGGTCATGCCGTCCGCGCTGGTAATCGCCCGCAAAGCAAGAACCCGGCCGTACCTGCGCTCATCCCCGGCAACCCCGACAGACCGAACCGGCAAAAGCACCGCAAAAGCCTGCCACATATCGCCGTACAGCCCGCGGTGGTGCAGTTCGCTTATGTACAGCGCTTCCGCTTCGCGAAGTATAGCGCAAGCCGACCGCGTAACTTCCCCCAAAATCCGTACCGCCAAACCCGGTCCCGGAAAGGGATGCCGCCGGATTACCGCCTCGTCCAGCCCGAGAATCGCCCCAAGCCGCCGCACCTCATCCTTGTAAAGCCGATCCAAAGGTTCAATAAGCCGCCCTGCCCGCCGTTTCGCCTCGACAAGAGGACTGCCTACGTTGTGATGACTCTTAATGACCCGCGCCTTGTTTCCTACGCCCTTTCCGCTCTCAATGAGGTCGGTGTAAAGCGTTCCCTGAGCGAGAAAATACGTTTCGGGCAAACCCAATGCCTTGACTTCCCGTTCCTGAATCTCAATGAACAGATCGCCGATGATTTTCCGTTTCGCTTCCGGGTCTGCGACGCCCTTGAGCGCGGCGAGAAACGCTTCTTCACTGCGGACAATATGAAGCCCTCCAGCTCCGAGGCGTTTCAGGCTGATTTCAACCGTTTCGGTTTCATCTTTCCGCATGAGACCGGTATCAATGTACATGAGATGCGCCTGTTCAGCCGGTAGCGTTTTCAAGAGCAGTCCCGCAACGACCGCGGAATCCACGCCCCCGGAAATGAGAAGCAGTACCGGATGATGCCCGGCTTTTTTTGCGAGGTCAGCCCGGGCGTTTTCGAGGTAGCGTTCCATAGTCCACTCGGGTTTGCACGAGCAAACCCCGAAGACGAAACCTGCGAGGATTTCGCTTCCCCGCTCGCAGTGAGCCGCTTCCGGGTGAAACTGAAGCCCATACCAGGGTTTTGATTCGTGGACCACAACCGCCGGGAAGCCTGCCGCGCTTCGCCCGTATTCCCGGAACCCCGGGGCGAGGCGGGTCAGGGTATCGCCGTGGCTCATCCAAGCCGTGATGGATACGGTTTCCGGGAGATTCGGGACCCGCCGGTTTTGTATGTCCAGCAGAGAAACGGATGCATCGAAGCCCGCGAAAAATAGTTTTTTTTCCGGCGGAGGATAAACCGCCACCTTTGCGCCGCCGTATTCGCGTTTGGGCAGAGCTTCCACCTGCCCGCCCAAGTCGGCGGTCATGCGCTGAAGCCCGTAGCAGATGCCCAGAAGGGGAAGTCCGCAGGCGTAGATTCGTTTGTCGGGAACCGGTCCTTCCGGGGCGTAAGCCGATTCAGGAGACCCGGACAGCACAATGCCCCGCACCTCAGCCGGTAGCGGGTCAGCCAGGGGCGCGTCCCCGGGAACAATCTCCGCATACACCCCCATGTCCCGTATACGCCGCCCAATAAGCTGAGTCGTCTGGCTCCCGAAATCAAGTATCAGTATCGTATCCATAGCGTATCATGGTCGTATTCCGCAATTCTGTCAATCAGAAGACAGCGATTCTCCTTTATAAAGGCGTAATTTTCTATATTATATGGAACGAGGAGAAGTAGAGGGAGACCTATCATAACAATTGGATAATATCAGATTTTACCGCGAAGATACAAAAGGACTTTCGATGTTGGAAATAATTGGGAATTACCTGGGATACGATAGCGGCTGACGATTGGGACAGCTTCCTGACGGCATTTGCCGAGGACAACCGGTTAACCGGCAAAGCGTACACGGTGGGGATAGAAGGGAATAACTGCCGGTTGCGGCATCGGCTCGGGCGGGTTTTCAGGCGAACCTGCTGTTTTTCCAAGAAGCTCTTCAATCATTGGAAAGCCTTCAATATGGCTTTCCACTACATCAATTACGGCTTCGTTTGACCGCTATCATACTTTCTGGATCACCACCCATCTAGTATTATTCTAAAACATACATTGATATTAGGAGACCGTAAAAACAGCCTTTCAGTCAATATTTTGATGGTTTCCATCGGTAGTCTCCTTTCAAACTATATTTTATTTTTGTCAATAGCAATGGGCGCATAACTGTCTTTTGTGACAAGCTGGGGACTTGAAAATCAGTTGATTTAAAAAAATGTTTGGCTATAATACCTATATGAAAAAAATTATAGGCTTTTTATGGCTCTGGATGATTGGCGTCGGGCTGTGCTTTGGGGCAGACCCGGTAGAAGGATTCTGGCTGAGTATCGACGAAAAAACCGGACGCATCACCGCAGGCTGGGAAATTTACCAGAGTAATGGTACGCTCTACGGGAAAGTGCTTTCAACTGCGGAACATCCTCGCGACGTTAAAGCGATTCCCTGTAAGGAATCTTATCCGGGATTCCCTGTGGCTGGTAAGGTAAATGAGATGTTTGTGGTCGGTACGCCCTGGATTTTCGGCTTAACGATGGATAAAACCGGATATTGGAGCGGCGGCAGTGTGGTTAATGTTCAAGACGGTAATATTTATCGTTGCAAAGTTATCTATCGTCCTGCGGACGGCAAAAAATTTAAAGCCGATACCCTAGAAGTGCGGGGCGAGATAGGTCTCGGTATAGGCCGCAGTCAATTCTGGCTGAAAACAACCCGGCAACAGGCGTCCGCTTTAAGCTCGAACTAGCCGAGAAACAGCCCGATGCCGGTAAGCCCGAAAATCGGCAGACTCGCCGCCCCTAAGATGAGAATTCCCCGATCGGTTCTTGGCGCCGGGGCGATTTCCGCCGGACATTCCTGTTCCGCGCTTAACTCCAGCATCAGGGCGTCTACGCTTTCGATGAGGCTTTTGCGGGTGATCCGTCCTTTCCGGTCGAGGATGCGCTGAAATATCAGCAGAGATTCTCCTAAAAGCGCGCCGAAAGAACCGGGAAATCGCAAATCCCGCCGGATACTCGCCTTAGATAGCATGATAAGCCCTTCCATCGTTACCGCCCGGTGCAATCCCCCAAGAAGCGCGCCTTGAGTAATCGGAAATCCCCATACTTCCGCAAGCACTTTGCCGTAAGGAACCAGAAGATTGAATATCATAATACCAGTCATTACCGATAGGGTGATGAAAAGATTGATTTTTTTACCCATAAGCAGAGCGTACGCGCAAAAAAAGAGACACTGAATACTTCTGAACAGCGTCGAAGGATTGGCGAGAAACGCTCCGGTCATAAGGAGTCCCGTACCAAAAAGATCCCGGCTTCTGAACATCATAGACTTTGATACCAGCGAGACCGGGCGATGAAGGCTTCGCAGAACAGCCCTAGGGCGACTCCGGTTATCGTTCCTGCCCCAAGAAAAGGGGGTATCAGAAACCGTACCCCTTCTCCAAACACAAAAAAACGCGCCAAGAACAGTTGAGTCCCATTGGAAACAAGCGCGCCGGCTACGCTGACGCCGATATAGCCGATGCGTTTCGGTCCCAAAATCCGCCATACCAGATACATAATCCCCGCGGACGCGCCGGTGCCGGCAAGAGAAAACAGAAAAACATAGGAAACTAAGGTTCCGCTTATAATCGCCTGACCGAATACCTTGATCAACGCTAAAAGAGAAAAATATCTGAGGGACAATATATCCAGAGCCAACAAGAGGGGCATATTGGCAAGTCCAATCCGCAGGAACGGCAGAGGTTTCGGAATGAGATATTCAAGAGTAGACAAAAAAAGACAGCACCCTCCAAGAAGGGCGACGATCTTTTTTTCTTTCTCACCAAGCCGCGGCGTCAGGCTCATCTTGTTTTTTTTCCGAGTCAATCGAAACTAACACATGGTTAGGCAGACAGGCTATCCATTGCCCGTGAGTCCGAATCGATCCGGCGGTCACGCAGGTTTGATTATCGCAGGGAGAAGCCAGCACGCGAATCTGACGGTCCCGCAGTTCTACGATGGTATCTCCCAAAGGTCCGGAAACGGCGATGGTTTCCGTGCGGTCCAAAGAAAATATCCACCGCTCCTGCGGACCTTCGATGAACACCCTATTTTGAGCGTCCTTGCCGGCATAGACATAGACCGCGCTTAAAATCGTAATGCTCAGGGCGATGCCTACGGTCCCAATATCGAAAGGTTTAAGAACCGCAATCCTCACAGCCTTCACAACCGCCGCCGCAACCGCACTCATGGGATGCATGGATATGACCGTGGGCTAATTCTTCCGAGCTGGCTTCCCGGACATCCATAACCGTTACATCAAAGGTGAGGTCTAATCCAGCCAAAGGATGATTCCCGTCAACCGTTACCATATCGTCTGCAACGCCGGCTACGGTCAGGACCCGTAATCCCGCCGGAGTACGGGCTTCAAACTGCATACCCGGCTCAACTTCTTCGGCATCTTCAAAGTTTTCCAATGGTATCTGAATGATGAGTTCCTCATCTCGTTCTCCATAGGCTTCCGCCGCGGGGACCGTTATATGAATCCGATCTCCCTGATTTTTACCCTCTAATGCCCGTTCTAGTCCGGGGATGATGTTTTCATGTCCGTGGAGATAGATAAACGGCTCGGCATTGGCAGTGGTATCAAGGCGCTGATTTTCTTTATCTGTCAAGGTGTAATCGATACTGATTACTCGATCTTTCATTATGATCATACTATTTCATATCATACAAAGAACTATGTTTCAAGTAGGAAGAATTGGAGGCGGGTTTCGCAAATATTTCAGGAAGAAAATGAGGCGCAACAAAAAACGCTTGACTTTCGGACGCTGGAAGAGGTAGTATTTAGTTGTACGAAAAGTTACTGATGTCTAGTAGAAATTGTGCAGAGCAAGTTGCAAGTTATTATTTAGGTTGGAGGTAATATGCTTGTTGAAAGAATAGCGTTAAAAAATCTTATCGCGATCCGTCTTAATCCGGGAGATGACATATTATCCGCTCTTCGGGAAGCGGCGGAAAAACACAACATCAAGAATGCAGTAATCCTGTCCGGCGTTGGTTCCGCCCGGAGCCATCACTTTCATGTGGTTGCGTCTCGGGTGAACCCTCCCAAGGAGGATTTTACCAAAGCCGAAAAAGCATCGGATATTGTCAACATCAACGGATTCATTATCAATGGTCGAGTCCATGCTCACATCGTCCATTCTGATAAAGATATAGCTTTCGGCGGTCATTTGGAACCCGGGGTTGAGGTATTGACCTTTGCGATTATCACGCTTGCGGAGATTGATTATGATCTGAACCAGTTTGACAGTATCGGCGATATTGAAGAACTAATACAGAGAAGAAGGTAGTATTACTGGCGTCTTGGAAGTGCCGGGACGGTTTTTCTGGGTTAGGAATCGATATAAATCAGATTTTCGCGGGTTAAAAAAGTTTTTAAATTATGATATTAAAGAGAATATCTTCTTGAACCGTCAAGAGGATATTCTCTTTAACATCAATCTTTCTAATGAGAAAGCGTTTTGCGCTTTTATCTATACAAAAAATCCTGATACGCTCTTTGTATGCCTTCACATAAATCTGTATGGGCAGTATATCCTAGCTTTGAAAGCCGGGTAAGGTCGCATAGTTTTCTTGGCGTGCCGTTTGGTTTTGATGCATCCCATGTTATGCGGCATATCGATTCTTTCCCATATACTACTGAACGTATCATATCCGCAAGCTGTTTTATGCTTACTTCTTTTCCGCTTCCAATATTGATAAAGTCGCCGGCATTATTGCGTATATCTACAGCGTTTCTCTCTTCCATGAGAGATACCGCAATAGAGGCGAGATCGTCGCTGTATAAAAATTCGCGTAAAGGCGATCCATCGCCCCACAAGACGACTTCATTACTGCCGGATACTTTCGCTTCATGAAACTTACGGATTAGCGCGGGGAGTACATGGGAATTCTCTAAATCATAGTTATCGCCAATACCGTATAGATTAGTCGGCATAACCGATAAAAAATTAGTTCCATATTGTTTATTATATGCGGTACAGAGTTTAATCGCGCTGATTTTCGCTAAAGAATACGCGTCATTTGAAGGTTCAAGAAGACCGGTCAACAAATATTCTTCTTTAATCGGCTGTTCCGCCATTTTAGGATAAATACAGGTTGAGCCTAAATTCAGCAGTTTTTGTACTCTAAAAGTATACGCCGCGTGAATTATGTTAAAGCCTATCATCGTATTCTGATAAATGAACTCCGCCGGATAGTCGCTATTCGCCAAAATACCTCCGACTTTTGCGGCGGCGAGAAAAACATATTCCGGCTTTTCCTGTTCAAAAAAGCTCATTACCGCTTTCTGATCGAGCAGGTCAAGTTCCCGGTGGGTTCTGGCGATGATGTTGGTATAACCTCTTGACTGCAAAGCCCGTACAAGAGCGCTTCCTACCAGTCCCCGATGACCTGCAACATAGATTTTACTGTTTTTCAGCATTTATACAAAACTCCTATTCGTAATAATTTTCTGTAGTATATCCGCCGGATTTTAGATATTCGTCTTTTTTTGCAAGTTTAATATCCTGCTGTATCATCATGGTAATTAATTCCGGCAACAAGACTTTCGGTTTCCATCCTAATTTAGTAATAGCTTTCGTAGGATCGCCGATAAGCAAATCGACTTCCGCAGGACGGAAATAGCGAGGATCAATCTCCACGAGCGTCTTACCGGTAACAGCATCGATACCTCGTTCATCAATACCGGTGCCTTCCCAGCGAAGCGTAATCTCCGCTTCCTTGAATGCCATGGTGATAAAATCCCGCACTGTGGTGGTTATGCCGGTTGCCATCACATAGTCGTCTGGTTTATCCTGCTGTAACATAAGCCACATGAGTTCCACATAATCACCGGCGAATCCCCAGTCGCGTTTTGAATCGATATTTCCCATATAAAGTTTATCCTGCAAGCCCAGCTTGATACGCGCCGCCGCCCGCGTTATTTTTCGTGTTACAAAGGTTTCGCCGCGAATAGGGCTTTCGTGATTAAAGAGAATCCCGTTGCAAGCGTACATACCGTAGCTTTCCCGATAATTAACCGTAATCCAATAAGCGTAGAGTTTCGCGCAGGCGTAAGGACTACGAGGATAGAACGGCGTTGTTTCCCGCTGAGGCGTTTCCTGTACTTTACCGAACAACTCTGATGTTGAAGCCTGATAAAACCGCACCTTTTTTCCCATATTTAGAATCCTGATGGCTTCCAATATGCGTAACGTTCCTAACCCATCCGCGTCGGCGGAATATTCCGGGACTTCAAAGGATACCTGTACATGGCTTTGCGCGCCGAGGTTATATATTTCATCAGGCTGAACTTCTTGTAAGATACGGATAATATTTGACGTATCGGTAAGGTCGCCGTAATGGAGGATAAACCGCTTGTTTTTCGAGTGAGGGTCCTGATAAAGATGATCGATTCTCTGCGTATTAAAGCTGGAGGATCGGCGTTTAATGCCGTGAACTTCGTATCCTTTTTTTAAGAGAAACTCGGAAAGATACGCGCCATCCTGTCCAGTTACGCCGGATATAAGAGCTGTTTTCATAAGAGCTTTTCCTGTTTCTAAATAGTTTATGTAAGCGTTAGTATAGGTCTTGTCACTCGGTATAAAACACCTGATCGCAGGTCTTATCAATAAACTCGTATCGGTTTGTTTTTTCCAGTCCCTCAATAAGCGTTACCGGCGCTTTAAAATCTGTCTTTTTTATATTTATAGCATTAAACATGGTATTAGAACAAAACTTTTTTACTCGGATAGAACTGATTGATAACTTTTTCTTTGTTATGAATGCTAATACATCAAAACACAAACCGCCGAAATATCCAAGCCAATATGGAAAGTGAAACAGTTTTTCAGGCTTGCCTAATATCCGGTTTACTTCAGTTACAAGCGTATTCATATCAAAATCGGGTTTGTCGATATAGTTAAAAAGATGCTCTCCAATACCGTTACTCAGATTATATTCAATAAACGCCGCTACATTTTCCACATAGGCCATTGACTTGACATTTATTCCCCTGCCGACCATCGGGAATTTACCGCCGGCAATTTGCTTCAATAAATTGTATACATTCCCCCGGTTTTGCTCACCAAAAATAACAGTTGGTCTAATAATCGTTAAAGAATTTTCTGGATGTGATGCAAGCCATTCCCGATATTTTTCTTCCGCAAGCCATTTGGTACGCCCGTAGTCGTTAAAGTAGTTTATCTGCCCGGTTTCATCGGTTCCAATTGGCGCGAATCCATAAACCGCAACTGAACTGGTAAAAATAATTTTTCTGATACCCAGCTTTGAACAAGCCTTGCATACATTTTCCGCGCCGGTTACATTCACATCGTCATACAGAGATTTCGGCGTAACATCGTCCCGGTGTTCGGCGGCAAGGTTTATCACGGCATCGGAATCGGCGAGTGCCGTTTCCAGCGTTTCTGGTTCGCGGACATCAGCATATACGCGAAGTTGCGGATATTTACGGCTGTCGTTTTTATCGGCGATTCTTACGGAAAGACCTGTGGCAAGTAAACGTGTAGTTAGGCGGGTTCCAACAAAACCGGAACCGCCGATGATGGTGATATTCAATTTGCTATCTCTTTCGTAATAAATACCTATAAATAAATTTCTGAATGAACTCTGGCGAATAATAAAAAAATCGTTGTATGCCTACTGATATTTGTAAATCCATCCAATTAATGAAATTATCATTATACATTTTTTTCTTTAACATTATATAAAAGTGATAGTTCTTTTTATCTTTTCTCCGTTTAATGAGTTGTCCCCCATCACGAAAATAAAGTACCGGCTCTTGTATATTGTAACCTTTTTCTCCACCTTTTAACACTCGAAACCATAATTCATAATCTTCACAAGCTTTATATACGGAATTATAATTACCGTAATTAATGATAACATCTCTGCGAAACATAACAGAAGGATGATTAAACGGATTTCTAACTTTTGTAAAGTTTATTATATCATCATGATGTTCCGGCAGTACACGATAAGAGATAATTTTTTCGATTGAATCAGAGAATTCTGCTATGGTTCCTCCTACAATAGCCAGTTGCGGTTTTTCTGTAAATATCTTTAATTGTTTTTCACACCGGTCTGGAAAGGCAATATCATCAGAATCCATACGGGCGATTAGTTCATAAGAACAGTTCTCAACCCCTTTCGC
>JAIRPH010000127.1 GCA_031257135.1 Spirochaetaceae bacterium | reverse complement strand
AAGTGGGACTGGGGTTCCCCTGACGGCGGCTGGGCGGCAGGAGCCGCGGACGAAGTTACGCCCACCGGACAATTCGAGAAAAAAATTTCGCTGTCCGTTGCGGCTCAGTGGAAGCCTATCCGTCCGATAACCCTCAAGGCAGGGCTGGGCGGCGTTATCGCGCTGAACTCCAAAAACAGCGATACGAATCAGTACGGCATACAGGCGGTCTTTTCCGCCGGATATACGTTCTAAAACCTATCGGCGGAGGAGCTGTCGCGGGGACTTGAAAGAAAAAACGCTTGCTTTTGTGGCGGAGGAGGTATATCATCAGATAACTGATATTCTTATCTTAAAGGAAATCTACTATGAGTGAAAGGCGTACCATTACGAAAGCCCTTACCACCGTAGCCTATAGGGGCTGGCATTGGGATAAACTCGCTGAAGCCCTTGCTCCGGCGGCGGTTGTCCGGGCGGACCACGGCGATATCCCTCGCGTCAAGGAAGCGATTGCCGACGCGGATGTGGCGATTCTGGGAGGCGATATCAGCGAGGAAGTTCTTGCGGCGGCGAAACAGGTCAAGTGGATTCACGCGGACCACGCGGGGGTAAACAATTCGGCGCATCCCGAACTGTTTCAGCGGGGCATTTTATTGACCGCTTCGGCGGGGCGGTCCGCGCCGGTTTTGGCGGAGCATATCTTTTTTCTCATGCTTTCTCTGGTCTACGATTCCCGGACTCTTGAACGCCAGCAACAGGGGCATATCTGGCATAATCTCTACCGGGACCGGCGGGGGCTGTACACGAAGACCCTCGGCATTATCGGGCTGGGGCATACCGGAAAAGCGTTGGCGGTCAGGGCGAAAGCCTTCGGGATGCGGGTTTTGGGGTATAACCGCACGGTCATAGACCAGCCTGAAGGCGTTGATAAAGCCTGCTATGCGGATAAGGGACAGACCATCGACGAACTATTGCGGGAAAGCGATATTGTTGTTCTCACGGTGAGGCTGTCGGATCAGACCTATCGCCTGATTGACGAGCGGGCATTCGGGCTTATGAAGCCTACGGCATACCTCGTGAATATGGCTCGAGGCGCGGTGGTTGACGAAAAGGCTTTGTATACTGCGCTTGTCACTAAGCGTATCGCTATGGCGGCGAGCGACGTGTTTGAGACAGAACCTCTGCCTCCGGACAGTCCGCTGTGGGATTTGCCGAATTTTGTTATCACGCCTCACTGCACGCCGGAAGTGCCTGATCTGACCGCGAATTGTCTTGAAATCATCACTGACAATATCGCGCGCTATCGGGAAGGACGGACTCTGAGGAATTTGCTGGACGCCCGGGACGCGTACACCAAGGGCGGAAAATAGTTTTTAGGAGGACAAGATGAAAAAATTAACGGTTGCAGTCGTATTTTTGACGGCGATATTCGGCGCGGCATGGGCGTCCGGTTCAGGGGATAAGAGCGGTTCCGCCGGGGGCGCGCTTCCGATTAAAATGACGGTGCGGCTTTTCGATCAGGTGCCTGACATGAACAACGCGTATTGGAAAGCCTATCAGGAAAAAGCGGGAGTTAAACTCGACGTCGAGTGGATTCCCGACGGGGATTACAAAACCAAGCTCAACCTGATTCTGAGTTCCAATGACATTCGGGAGGTATTGGTAGCGAATAACTCTAACGACCTCAACAATCCTGCTTTTATTAACGCGGTGCAGAACGGCGCGTTTTGGGAGCTTACCGATATTTTGGGCGACTTTTCCAAATATCCGAACCTGAAAACCAAAGTCGCTCCCGACGCGTATAAGACCACCCGGATTCTGGGCAAAATCTACGGGATTCCTCAAAGCGTGCCAAAAGTGCAGAGCGCGCCGATTATCCGGCAGGACTTGGTGGAAAAAGCCGGGATGAAAATGCCTGCAACCATGACGGAACTGCTCGACGTATTGGAAGCGATAGTAAAACAGAATCCCCGCATGATCGGGCTGGTTTCCAAACAGGATATGTTTCTCCAGTCAAACGGCGGTCTTGCCAACGCCTTCGGCGTAGCGAAGCCGTCTTTTAATGAAGAAGGCGGACTGATATATCCTAACTTGAAGCCGGAATTTACCAAGTTCGTCGCCTTTCTGCGGGACGCTTACAGCCGCGGAATTCTTTCGAGGGAATTTTCGGTTATGAAACCTACGCAGGCAACTGAGTATTTTCAGTCCGGCGCGGCGGCGATGATGATCAATGAGTCAGCCCGGTGGTGTTATCCTTTCACGCAGACCCTTCGGGAAAAAATCGATCCTAACGCGGTCGCGCAGATCACGCCGCCTCTGCAAGGAGACCCCGGCAGTTACGCTATCGCCGCGGGAACCGGCGTCGTAGATCAACTGTTCATCTCCCGAAAAGTTCCTCGTGAAAAAGTTCTCCAGATTCTCGATTACTTTGAAAGAACTACTACCGATGCGTACTACGATCTTACGACTTGGGGCGTCGAAGGGATTCATTACACCCGGGACGCAAAGGGCTACAAGGTCGTTACCTCTCAGCGGGATAAAGACCTCGGTTCCAGCGCGCCCTGGCAGGTACTGCCGCTGATGTACAATCCGTATATGAAACTCGACAGTACTTCTGCGCCGGAAGAATACAACATCGCCCAGCGGAAACTCTTTTTTGACTACGGCTACGACGCTAAAGGTATTCCTGATCCGTTTAGTATTATCACTTCTTCTACTTGGATTCAGGTGTGGCCCCGGCATCAGCAGGCTTGGGCGGCTAAGGCGGTGCAAGCTGTGGTAGGCGACATCAGCCTCGAAGACTTCCAGACCTATGTAGACGGGCTTAATAGAGACCCGGATATTCGGAAAGCCTATCGGGAGTTCGCCGAGGCTTATAAAGCTATATACAACTAAATCCGCGGGGAGGGATTACCCTCCCTACGCCGAAGGAAATCGTTATGGCTGAGAAAAAACAAGGACTGCGGTACCGAATACGGGAGAGCCGGTATATCTATATCCTGCTTCTGCCGGGTTTGGTCTATTTCATCCTCTTTAAGTACGCCCCTATGTGGATGCTGGTAATCGCCTTTCAGGATTATAATCCCTGGGTAGGGATAAGCGGAAGTCAGTGGGTCGGGCTGAAACACTTTTTCTACCTTCTGAAAGACCCGATGTTTTATCTGATGCTGAGAAACACGCTGGCGATCAATATGATGAGTTTGGTCTTCTTTTTTCCGCTCCCTATTATTTGGGCGATTCTGCTCAACGAAGTGCGTCATTCCGGGTTCAAACGGATCAATCAGACGATATTTTATTTTCCTCATTTCCTTTCTTGGGTGATCGTCGCAAGTCTTACCTATTTTCTTCTTTCTATTGACGTAGGAATCATCAACAAACTGCTTATTTTTATCGGGTTACAGCCGGTATCGTTTTTGTCTAATCCCGGCTTTTTCTGGATCATCCTGACGTTGCAGGATATATGGAAAGAATCCGGGTGGGGGACTATTATTTTCCTTGCCGCCATAGCCATGGTGGATGTGGAACAGTACGAAGCGGCGATCATCGACGGAGCCGGGAGATTCAAGCGGATTTGGCATATCACCATTCCCGCGATTATGCCGACGGTAGTGGTGCTGTTGCTGTTGCGGCTCGGCAACATCGCTACGGTAGGATTTGAGCAGGTATTGCTGATGATGAATCCTCTCGTCAATAACGTCGCGGAGGTATTCGATACCTACGCATACCGGCTGGGGATACTCCAAAGCAATATTAGTTTCGGGACTGCGGTGAATGTATTCAAAGGCATCGTAGGCTTGATTTTCGTCTGGGTTTCCAATCGTTCTGTGAAGAAACTCGGCTATGAGGGGATTTATTAGATGAAAAAGATGACTGCCTCCGATTACGGCATCTACGGATGTATCGGCGTAATTTCATTGCTTTTCGTACTGCCTTTTATCTACGTGCTTTCGGTTTCCTTTACAGACCCAAAGAGTTATATGCCTTTCACCTTCTACCTGATCCCTAAACAATGGTCTCTGGAATCTTACCGGTATATTCTTTCAACTCATAGTTTTCTCAACTCGTTCAAAAGCACCCTGTATATTACCGTAGTCGGGACGTTTCTAAATCTGGTTTTTACTCTGACCTTTGCCTACGGCATTACCAAAACGAGGGTTCCGGGGTTTAAGCTGTTTCATACGATGGTTATCGTTACCTTGTTTTTCAGCGCGGGAACGATTCCTACGTTTTTGGTGGTGAAGAATCTCCATCTGCTCAACACCCGGTGGGCGTTGATTCTTTCGGCTCTGACCAGCGCGTGGGATATTGTAGTGGTGCGTTCTTTTTTTCTTTCCATTCCGGCTACTATGGAAGAGTCGGCGCGGATCGACGGCTGTAATGATCTGGATATTTTTTTCCGCATTATACTGCCCCTTTCCATGCCGGTTATCGCTACGTTTACGCTGTTTTTTACGGTTCGTCATTGGAACACGTATTTCAACGCCTTGATTTACATTTCGGATACCAGCAAGTGGACGTTACAGCTTATGGTTAAACAGCTCGTCATTGATTCCGACGCTTCCGGGATAGGGCAGGCTATGGGAGGAGATGCCGCGCCGCCTCAAGAAACCGTGCGGATGGCGTCGGTGGTCTTATCCATGCTTCCTATTATGTGCGTGTACCCGTTTCTGCAAAAGCATTTCGCCAAAGGGGTTATGATCGGCTCGATTAAGGGGTAGGCGATCTCATAAGGGGCTTATCTGATCCGATAATCCGGCTAGGCGATCTCATAAGGGGCTTATCCGATCCGATAGGCTGGCTAGGCGATCTCATAAAGGGCTTATCCGATCCGATAATCCGGCTAGGCGGTTCCATAAGGGTCTTATCCGATCCGATAGTCCGGCTAGGCGGTTCCATAAGGGGCTTACGGGACCAGATAAGCCGCTTATTTTGTCCGCGTATGGAAATATCCCTATCCCGATTAGCATCTGACGCCGCGCGTTAATCCGGCGTAACGCCTATATCGCGCTTACTATGTATTGTACAAATCCGCTGTATGGGTTATGCTCAAGTAAGCATAAAAAATGAAGGAGTATTCTGTGGCAGTTGAACTAAAAAAAGGGCAGAAAATCAGTCTTGAGAAGAAATCCGGGGCTTCGTTGGGGGAGATCATTATCAATCTGAATTGGAATCAGGGAGAGCCTAGAAAAGGATTTTTGTCGGCTCTGCTCAAACCGAAAAGCATTGATTTGGATTTAGGCTGTCTTTACGAGCTTGCGGACGGTACAAAAGGCTGTGTTCAAGCCTTAGGCAAGGCCTTCGGCAATTACGATGGTCCGCCGTATATCGCGCTGGACAAGGACGACCGAACCGGCGCGGACGCGGAAGGCGAAAACCTGCGGATCAACGGCGGCAAGATCGCCCAATTCAAGCGGATTCTGGTGTACGCGTTTATCTACGAAGGAGCCGCGAACTGGCAACAGGCAGATGGAACGGTCACCGTGAAGTATCCGGGAAGCGAAGCGGTGGCAGTTCACTTGGACGAATACGGTTCTCTAAAAAGTTTGTGCGCTATTACGCTTTTTGAAAACGCCAACAATGAAACCTTTTCGGTTGAAAAAATTCTACAGTTTTTTGACGATCAGTCCGCGCTTGACCGAGCCTTCGGCTGGGGTATGCGCTGGTCTGAAGGCAGAAAAGATTAAGGAAGAACGGATGCCGGTAAATCTGCAAAAAGGACAGCGGGTCAATCTCTTGAAAGAAGACGGCGGCGTTTTGCGGCGGGTTATCGTGGGACTCGGCTGGGACAAGTCCGTCCGCCGGGGCGCGCCTCCCATAGACTGCGACGCTTCCGCCATTCTCTGCGGCGCGAACGGGAAAATCACCTGCCGGGAAGATACGGTCTATTTCGGTAATTTGAAGCATCCCTCTCATGCGGTCCAGCATACGGGGGATAACCTGACCGGCGACGGCGACGGCGACGATGAACAGATATTGGTAAACCTATCGGAAATGCCCGCTCAATACGAGAAAATCATATTTACGGTGAATATTTATCAGGCGAAAGAGCGGAACCAGCATTTCGGCATGATACAAAACGCCTTCATCCGCATCGTGGACGCTGAAAACCGGAAGGAAATGCTCAGGTACCGCCTCTCCGAGAACTACGACGGCATGACCGCCCTGATCTTCGGGGAAATATACCGGAAAGAGGGCTTGTGGAAGTTTAACGCCTTGGGACACCCGACCCAAGACGCACGGTTAAGCGCGTTAGTCGCGCGATATAGCTAAGGAGGAATAATGGGCGTCAATCTTACCAAAGGACAGCGGGTAAACCTTGAAAAATCCTTAACCCTGGCGTTGATCGGTCTAGGCTGGGATGTTAAGCGGTTCGACGGAGGCGCGGATTTCGATCTGGACGCGTCGGCGTTTTTGCTGGGATCAGACGGCAAAGCAAGCCGGGAGGAGGACTTTATCTTTTACAGCAACCTCAAAAGCCGCAACGGCGCGGTAATCCACACAGGCGATAACCGCACCGGAGCCGGCGACGGCGACGATGAAAAAATTATTATTAACTTTACCAAAGTGCCGGCTGAGGTCTCAAAGATAGCAATTACCGTCACCATCTACGACGCGGAAGCCCGGAGACAGAATTTCGGACAGGTCTCCAATGCGTATGTGCGGGTTGCAAAAATAGCTGACGAGAAAGACTTATCCGGCGAAGAAGTTCTGCGCTTCGATTTAGGAGAGGATTTCTCAACCGAAACCGCTTTGGTGGTATGCGAGATTTATCGGCACGGCGATGACTGGAAATTCAACGCCGTCGGTTCAGGCTACAGCGGAGGCCTTGCCGCGCTCTGCCGCAGTTTCGGAATCGATGCCGCCTAAGGAGGTATGATGAAACGAAACGCCTTCGCCATGCGCCTGCGCCCGGGGTGCGAACAAGCATACAAAAAACGCCATGACGAAATATGGCCCGAACTCAAAGCGGAACTCCGCAAAGCCGGAGTCTCGGATTATTCGATCTATCTCGATCCGAAAACCCATACCCTCTTTGCCTTTCAATACCTTGCAGACGACGCCTCAGACGCTGAATTGCCGGGCAAAGAAATCGTAAAAAAATGGTGGCATTCCATGAAAGACCTTATGGATACTAACCCTGACGAATCGCCGGTAAGCGACGCCTTAGAAGAAATGTTTCACATGGATTAACCGATGTCTTTTCTATAATCCATGCCTTCAAAACTGATTGAGCGCAAGGCTTTGTACGCCCGTTCCTTGGCGTCCCGCGGGTCTGCGCCCAGAGCGGATACGGTAAGCACTCTGCCTCCGGCGGTGTAGCGTTTGCCTCCGGCTGACTCCGCGCCGGCAAAGAAAATCAGCGCGCCGGTTTGAGCGAATTCTTGGGAGCGTATCGTAATTTCGTCTCCTCTGCGGCAGTTCCCCGGATACCCGGCCGCTACCGCGGCGGGAGCGCATACCGCGCCCCGTTTCCAAGCAAGCGGAAAATCCTTCAGTCCGCCGTTCAGCAGACGCGAGCAGAGTTCCGTAATATCGAAATCCATCAGCGGAACGAGGGATTGCGTTTCCGGATCCCCGAGGCGCACATTGTATTCCAGCAAGTAACAGCGATCATGGTTCACCATAAGCCCGAAGAAGATAAAACCCCGGTAATCAAGCCCTTCTTGTTCCATGCCGCGCAGAGTAGGTTCCAGAATCGCGGTTTTGAAATCCTGCCGCGCTGACTCTGAAAAATCCGGCGCGGGCGCAATAGCTCCCATCCCTCCCGTATTCGGACCTTGATCGCCGTCAAACCGGCGTTTGTGATCCCGGGCGGAAATAAAAGGAGCTATGATTCCCGGTTTACCCGGAGCCGCGCTTACCGCGGCCAGCACGGAAACTTCTCGTCCCGGCAGAAAATCTTCCAGTACAACCCTTTTGCCGGATTCTCCCAGGGACCCGTCCCGCATGAAAAAACCTAATGCAGAAACGGCTTCGTCCGCGCCTTTGGCGACGACAACTCCCTTCCCCGCGGCAAGTCCGTCGGCTTTGACGACCAAAGAAGTTCCTGCCGGATAACGCCGAAAGTATTCCGCCGTATACCGGAGGGCTTCTCCGTAATCCGAGAAAGTCCTGCTTTGAGCGGATCGGACTCCGTATTTTTCCATAAAGGATTTCGCGAAGGACTTGCTCGCCTCAAGCCGAGCCGCCGCCTTATCGGGTCCGACGATAGCCATACCGGAAGCCCTGAACCTATCGACAATACCCGCCGCCAAAGACGCTTCAGGACCGACGATGGTAAGCCGGATTTCCTCCCGCCGAGCAAAGGCAAGCAGAGCCTCTTGTCCGTCGGCGGAAACGGTATCGGCGCAGGCCGGTATGTTTTCGCAGTTGGGTTCTTCCGCGGTGCCGCCGTTTCCGGGGGCGACGTATACTTTCACAGACGCGGAGGACTGCCTTATCTTCCACGCAAGCGCGTGTTCCCGTCCGCCTGAACCTATAATCAGTATGTTCATTTTTTAATAAGCTCCCGAAGCCGCTGGACTAATACAGAGGCTTTCCGCTCAGTTTCCGCCAGTACCGCGGTTTCGTTGCCGGACTCGGCGAGGCACCGGACTGCCAAAAGCGGCGGTTGAGCAATCAGTATTTGTTTCCACCATGATTTTTCCACCCTAAGTTCCGCGTCGATAAGCCGTTCTTTGGGAATAAAGATAGGTTTTTCTTTAGGGGCTTCTCCGCCGGAGGTAGTCCGCGAGAGAACTTCCAGCCAGCTTTCATGCGGAAAATGATGAAACCTGAAGCCGCCCCCAGAGACGATAAGCAGTCCCCATAAGGGCGTATCTAGTTCATCCCAGCCCCGGATATAGCGTCCTAAATTATATGCCAACACCGGTTCTCCGATGCGTTCCTCATATTCCCGCCAGAAGTCCGCTGGGTCTTTTCGTTTTGCCATATCGGTCAGCCGATGGTACGGGTTGCGGCTACGGTTATACCGGTTTCCCGCCAGTCGGCAATTACCGGATCGCCGGATTTAATCGGCGGCTTCAGCCTGAGCCGATACAAGTCCGCCAACAGATCGGCTATCCGCTCTTTAGGGCAGGGCAGGAGGGTCTTTACCGGAACCCGCCGAGGCGCGTACAGCGAAGTCCCTTCCCTTTCTTCAAGCGCGCAGGTAGCCGTTACCACCCGTTTCGGCGCGCGGATTTCCTCTTGAGCGTATACCGCTCCCCGGGGACAGTTATTGCCGGTAACGGTCAGGGGCGCAAAACCGTCGAATCCGGGCGAACCCTCTTCAACGTTAAGAGAACAGCCTACCGGACAAATAATACAGGTAAGAACGCGCATATTGCTACTATACCTATACCAGAAAAAAAGCGCAAGCGATCATACGCTGAAGAACCGCTGTTCTATCAGCGCGGCCGTTGTACGCAAGTCCTTCTCAAGGGGACGATCCTCTTCCAAAGGCGCGAAATAAGAGAAAACCTGCCGATAGGTCTCGGCAAGCCCTGCAAGCGACGCTTCGGCAAGCTCGCCCTGCCTGAGCCTGAGATGCAGAGCCTGCGCCGCCCCAAGAAGCCCCGCGGAAAGGGTCTGACCCGTAAGCTCGATAACCCGCAGGCAGTCTCTGGCGGCTATCGTTCCCATGCTCACCTTGTCCTGATTATGACATTCCGTAGAGCGGGAAAAAACCGACGCGGGCATCGTATTTTTCAACGCTTCCGCTGTCCACGCGGACGCGGCGATTTGCGCCGCTTTGAAGCCGTGGTTATACGAAACCTCAGCGGCTCCGGAAAGATTCGGAGGCAGTCCCCGGTTGAATTTTTTATCAACGACCAGCGCGAACTGGCGATCTATAAGGTCAGCAAGATTCGCAATGATGTTTTTCAAAGCGTCCATAGCGAAACAGATGTGTCCGCCGTAGAAATGTCCGCCGTGATATACCGACCGGGTTGCAGGATCGATAATCGGATTATCATTCGCGCTGTTCATCTCCGTTTCAATAAACCGGCGAAGCATATCAGCGGCATCGTAAAACAACCCGATTATATGGGGCGCGCACCGTATCGAATACTGATCCTGAATCCGTTCCGGGAAAACCTCAGCGGCGTCAGAAGCGTTCTGCCCCCCAAGAGCCGCGAGAATCAGGGCGGCCGCGCGATTCTGTCCGGCGTGAGGCTTCGCCTCGAAAAGCCGCGGGTAAAAATGATACCGGTTCCCCTTGAGGGCGAGGGAATTCATCGCGGTAATCCGGCAGGAAAGATCAGCCAGATACTCAGCTCGGGAAAACGCGACCGCTGATGCCGCGTTCATTACCGCGGTGCCGTTCATGATCGCTATCGCCTCTTTCGGGCGGAACCGGTAGACCGGCTTTCCCAGTTCCGCAAGAACCTCGGCGGAAGACCGGACTCTTCCGTGATATATCGCATCCCGCTCGCCGATAAGCGCGCCTGCAAGATACGATAGAGGCGTCAGGTCGCCTGACGCGCCGACAGAACCTTCCTGCGGAATCAGCGGAAGAATGTCATGCTCAAGAAAAAAGGCGATATACCGCAGAAGTTCAAAACTCACCCCGGAAAAACCTTGAGCCAGCGTATTCAGCCGGACAATCATAATCGCTCTTACGGTTTCCGGGTCGAAATACTCGCCTAAACCGCACCCGTGATAGCGGGTCAGATGCACCGGCAGGTCATAGTAATGGTCAGACGGCACTGTTTCGGTACAGGAATCGCCGTAGCCGGTGGTTACGCCGTAAATCCCGCCTTTCGCCGCAATAGCTTCATCGAGAAACTCCGCTCCTCGGTCAATCTTCGCCGCAAATTCCGGAGAATCCCAAAGCCGAACCGGACATTCCCCCTTCGCCGCGCTGACCAGCTTCTCAATCGTAAGCCGCTCCGCTCCAATAATCATAGGTTCATATAACGCCAAAATATGAAAAAAAGCAAGTCCCGCCGGAAATATACGGCTGTTTTCAATGATATATATTTTATTTTTCAATGATATATATTTTCGTTGATCTTTTCTGAAAGGCGTTGTAAGGTTTAAACATCGCGTCCTCAGCGGCGCGTGAAATGAAATTTGAGGAGGGAACATACATGAATAATGCGATGCTGACGCAGTTGCTGTACTG
>JAIRPH010000082.1 GCA_031257135.1 Spirochaetaceae bacterium | reverse complement strand
TATTTAAGGTTATAACGGACGAGGCTGAAAAACACGCCGCGCTGGATAAGAAACAAATTATACAAATGGTTATAGAGACGGTATATGGAACCGAAAAATTATTATTAGAAAAAGAGATGACCTTTGATAATTTAATAGACCGGGTGGCAACAAAGGGAGGAATAACGGAAGAAGGTGTAAAAATTATAGAAGAAAAACTGCCTGAAGTAATAAATGAAATGTTTATAAAAACATTGGAAAAAAGGAAAATAACAACAGAAAAAGCGCAAAAAGAATTTGTGTAAAAAGGGCAACTGCGCCTAACACACGGTATACGCTCCGGCGGGGACAAGCCCTGCCTCCGGCATCCGCAATGGCAGGTCGATCAGTCGCTACGCCCCTTCGCTCCCACGCCATTGCTCCGGCACATTTCCCGCCGCCCGGTTCGGCGGGAAACGTTATATACCTTAAACGTTAAAAATACTTGACAATATTAAAGTTAAAAACCATGTCCGCCCCAAAAACGCGCTGACCCTGCTTATGCTGACGGCAAAATGCCTGCTTTCAGCCTTTAGCCGTGAGCGTGTCAAATGGGCGCGGCTAGGAAATTGCGGTCTCCAGCGCGACTTCCATCATTCGGGTGAACGCGGTCTGCCGTTCTTCCGCCGAGGTCGTCTCATGGCTTACGAGGCTATCGGATATGGTCAGCAATGCCAGAGCTTCCCGGCGGTACTTTGCGGCAAGGGTATAGAGTTCGGCGGTCTCCATTTCAACCGCAAGACAGCCGAATTTAGCCCAAAGTTTCCATTCTTCCGGGTCTTCGGCGTAGAACATATCCGAGGATATGACCGTCCCGACTTTGGGCTGATAGCCCTTAGCTACGGCGGCGTCAAACGCGGTTTTTAGAAGCGGAAAAGACGCCGCCGGCGCAAAATCGCGTCCTCCGAAACGGACCTTGTTCGCGCCGGAATCGGTAGACGCCGCCGTAGCGATAACCAAGTCTCGAAGCCGTATATTTTCCTGAAGCGCGCCGGCAGTCCCAATTCTAATAGCCCGCTTCACCTGATAGTCCCGAAACAACTCGTTCGCATAAATCGAAATCGAGGGTATTCCCATTCCTGTGCCTTGGACCGAAACCTTTTTCCCCTTATATAGTCCGGTATAGCCGAACATATTTCTCACCGCATTATACTGAACCGCCTGTTCAAGAAAGGTTTCGGCAATAAACTTCGCCCGCAGAGGGTCTCCGGGCAGTAAAACCGCCTCCGCAATAGCCCCAGTCTGGGCAACAATATGTGTAGACATACTATAGATATACCATCTTGACGCGCTAAATACAAGCGGCTCATAGAGCGTTGCAATAGTCAAACGCCGATCTATATCTTAAAAAACGTAAAAATCGCACTGGAAATCTATACGCTTTAAACCGAGAATTGACTTATGAACAGCGTAATACACGTAACCAATGATAACTTTGAAGCCGAAGTGCTTCGGTCGCCGATTCCGGTTTTGGCGGATTTTTGGTCCCCCGGATGCGCCCCGTGCGCCAGGATTGCTCCGATATTAGAGGAATTCGCTCAGGAATACGCGGGACGTATGAGGATAGCCAAGATCAATGCCGATGAAGAAACCGCCCTGGCAAGCCGGTTTATGATTACCGCGGTTCCAACGATTATCATTTTCAGAAACGGCGCGATCTTCCGCAAACGGCTGGGCGCGTTGCCGAAACCCCAGCTTAAAGACTTGTTTGAGGATATTATCTAGCCGTCGGGACTCGAAGAAAGCAGGCGGGCTAACTTCGTTTCTTCTCCGGGAGACAGGATTCCGGGCAGAATCGCCGGAAGAAGACGGTCAGGCGGAAGAAGAAAGCCGCCTTCAAGAAAACGCTGAAACAATCCGGCATAGGTTTCATCGTCAAAGGGTTCCGAATAAAACAGATATATCCCGCTCCGCCGCCACGGGCTGTCCTCTAAGGCTTCCCGTATTTTAGGAAAATCCGCCTTGCCCCGAGTCGATTCAGCGGCAATCAGGTCGTATACGCTTCTGGTCGCGCCGGCAAGCGTCGCCGGAGCTACGCAGTCCGAAGGCGGAATACCGCCGAAAGATTCAGGCGGTTCCGCCAATACCAATACCGCCGGAGCCAATGCCCAGGGCAATACCGGCTTCACCAGAGAGGCTCCTTTCGGCAGAGCGAAGGGATCGGCGTCCTGTAAAAAAGGACGCCAAATCTGAGCCGAAAGTCCATGCACGACGCCTTCACCGGCGTAGACCCTGAAAAGCGCGTTCGGGAAAAGCCGAGCCAGAGCCTTGATAAACCGTCCCTCCATAGGGTGCGGAAAAGCCGAACATAGCCCCCGCTCGGCGGCGTTCTTCGCCTCCCGCAGGACGCCGGGCGGAGTATGCCCCAATACCGCCGCGCCTCCTGCCTGCCAGAGGTCTACCAGCCGGCCGCCGCCCTGAGTATACAGCCGGAAATCCCGCGCCCTAAGAACCGGCGGAACTTGGCGGAGCAGTTTTTGAGCCTCAGTCATCAGTAACCCGTGTAATCCGGCGGCTCTGATACCGTTCCAAAAAGCGCAGTTCCTTGCCGGCATCGAAGCGGACCCGCACAATCGGTCCCTCATTACCCTCCTGAACGTCAATAACCGAGCCGTATCCGTAATCCTCATGGAAAAGCCGGTCTCCTATATCCCAGCTTCCGGTTTCGTTTTTCTCAAGGTCTTGCGGATTCTGAGGAACATAGTCTCGCGGCGGATCGCCTATGATTCGCAGGTAGTCCCGATCTATCTCATAGAGAAACAGCGAAGGCTTCATAGGCTCACTGCGCCCATAGAGCCGCCGGAACGCGGCGGAGCAAAGGTATAACTCGTCCATCGCTCTGGTGACGCCCACATAGAACAGCCGCCGCTCTTCTTCCAGCTCTTCTCCCTTTTTGTCTCCCCGGGGAAATACGCCCTGCTCGACGCCGGTCATAATAACCCGCCGGAATTCAAGGCCTTTGGTGTTGTGCAGGGTAATCAGCGTAACCGCGTCCTGAATCTGCTCGCTGTTTTTGTCTCCTAGAGAGCGGTCAAGCTCGATATGTTCCAGAAATTCCGTAAGCCCGGCTTCGCTTGCGGGATAGAGACTTGCGGCGTTGGCTAATTCCTGAAGGTTGTTGAGCCGCTGATTTCCGGAGATTTCATCGTGAACCCGATGATACTCCGCAATTCCCGTATTCTTTATGAGCGCGATGACGCACTCCGAAAGCCCTTCCCCGGCATGGAGACCGGTATTTTTCGGTTTCCTCTCCTGTTTTCTCGGTTTTTTTTCAGTTTCCTCTGAGGCTTCCGCGGTAAGTTCCTCTGCAAGCCGAGTGGAAACCGGAAGTCCAAAGGTCTCCCGCCCGCTTTCAAGGGCTTTGAGAAAGGATTCAAGCCCGGCCCGGGCTTTCGGCGGAAGGTTCGGGAGCGTCTGCCGAGCCGCGGCAAGCAGGTTTCCCTCCGTCTGCCGAGCTTCGTCAGCTATCGCGCCGACGGAGACTCCGCCGATGCCCCGAGTCGGCTTATTCACCACTCTGCGGAAGGCGATTTCATCCTTCGGATTTACCAGCAAGGCAAGCAAAGCCAGAGCGTCTTTCACTTCCTCCCGCTCATAGAACTTGAGAGAACCTACCACCCGATAGGGGATATTCCGGCGGAGCAGTTCAGTCTCAAACCCTAAAGATTGAGCGTTGATTCGATACAATATCGCCCAATCCGAATAAGAAGCATTTTTGTCTTTGGCAATCGACGTTTCGATGAGGCGGGCGCAAAACAGGACTTCCTCCTCCTGATTCGGGAGAAACGCCAAGACCGGCTTTTTTCCGTCTCCCCGCTCGGGGATGAGGGTTTTTCCCAGCCGCCCCTGATTATGGTCTACCACCGAAGAGGCTATCTTCAAAATCGGCGCAATAGACCGGTAGTTCCGTTCCAGCCGGATGATGTCAGTCCCTTGAAAACGCTCAGGAAATTCTAAGATATTCCGCACCTCCGCTCCCCGGAAGCGGTAGATGGATTGATCGTCGTCTCCCACTACGCAGAGATAAGTATCCGGTCCGTACAGTTCCTTTAACAGCTCGAATTGAGCGACGTTGGCGTCCTGATACTCATCGACCAGAATTACCCGGAACCGGTCCCGGAACTGCCGGGCGACCTCAGCCTGCGTCCGCAGAATTTCCGCGGGCTTTTTGATAAGATCGCCGAAATCCACGTTGCCGATTTTGACAAGCCGTTCCTCATAGGCGGCGTACACTCGGCGGAACTCTTGCCGATAGTCTATCAGCGCAATGCCCGGATCATCCGGAGAGAGAAAATAGTCCTTGGCCCGGGAAATACTATGCGCGAAATGTTTAATATCTAATTTCGGAGTGTTTTTATCCATAATAAGCGAAAGCAGAGCAATCATATCGTCGTCGTCATAAATCGTAAATCCCGGCTCTAAGCCGGCAAACGCGCTGTAACGCCGCAAAAACCAAGCCCCGAAAGAATGAAACGTCCTCAGCATAGCGTAAGAAGCCCGGTCGTCGATAAGCCTAGCCCGCTCGGACATTTCCCGGGCCGCCTTATTGGTGAACGTTACCGCCAGAATCGACCGGGGATCGACGCCTTTTTCCCGAATAAGATAGGCTATTTTCGTAGTAATTACCCTTGTCTTCCCGGACCCTGCGCCAGCGAGAATAAGAAGGGGCTTCCCCGTATGAAGCACCGCGTCCTGCTGTTCCATATTAAGGGGTTTCAGATAGGTTATAGGGGTATCCATGAGATTACTATAGCCGAATTCCCGCCGATAGTATAGCCCTGAATTTTTTCATTAAGGAATAGTCATTGTTCCTTCATTCTCTGCCGATAAAGAAACCATGAAACGAATTTTTGTAGGTATAATAATCGGTTTAGGGTTTACGATGTTTTGTACTGCCCAGAACCAGCCGGCCTTAGAAAACGGCGCCTATCGGCAAGAGGGGATTGCATCATGGTACGGGACGGAATTCGACGGACGCCCTACGGCTTCCGGGGAAATTTTTAATTCCAAAGAAAAAACCGCCTCTCATCCGACCCTCCCGTTCGGTACGGTGCTGAAGGTTACGAATACTCAAAACGGTCTAACCACCGTGGTAAGGGTTAATGATCGGGGACCCCTAAAGCCGGTTCGGATCATCGACGTATCCAGAGCGGCGGCCGAGGATCTTGGGCTGATTGCAGTCGGAACCGCGCCGGTAGTAATAGAAAGTATGGGCGCGGTTTCCTCCTTCCCCTCCCCAGCCCAGCCGATGCCCCCTCCGCCGATTGCCCAGCCGTCGTCGCCGGCGAATCCGGTTCTTCCGCCGCCGCAGACGCCCCGGGCTACGCCGGCGGAAATTAAGCCCGGAATGCCTCCGGTTGGAACCAATAAACGATACCGGATTCAGGTCGGCGCGTTTAAAGTTACCCAAAATGCTACAACCGTCTTTGATAAGCTCAAAAACGCGGGTCTCAATCCGAACTACGAACGGGACGGCGATATCTACAAGGTGGTGCTTACGGGAATCAGACCGGAAGATGTACGGTTTATCGCCGAAAAGTTAGGAAGCGCCGGATTTCAGGAAGGATGGATCCGGGAAGAGTAATGACTATATACCGCTCACTGCTTCTGGAAGGTTTTTTATCTTACCAGAAGTAGTTTATCTCACAAAATGTTTAACAGTCTTCAAGGAATTATCAGCGAAAAACTCGGAGATACCCTGCGGCTCATAACCGGCGGCATAGAATGGGATATTGTTATGCCCGCTACCGATATGCGTCAGCTTCCTCCCGCAGGCGAATCAGGCAGAGTATTTACTTGGCTCTATCATAAGGAAACTGAAATGCGTCTTTTCGGCTTCGCTGACGAAAGACGGCGCGGCGCATTTCTGGAACTCCTCAAAGTAGAAGGCATCGGTCCCCGGGGGGCGGTTAAAATCTTAGGAGGCATAAGTCAGGAAGAGCTTGAAGCGGCATTGGAAAGAGAAGATGTCGCCCGCCTTGAAGCGGTACCGGGACTTGGGAAAAAAACGGCTCAAAAGATGATCCTCGCCCTCAAGGGTAAACTTGCCCTCAGCGCAGGACCCTCTCGAACCGCTTCCCCCTACGGCGAGCTGGTGGAGGCTCTTGCAGGAATGGGCTATGACCGGCGAGCCGCCGCGGAAGCCCTCGCCGCCGGAGAAGCCGGTTTGAGTCCCCATATAAATAGTCAGGAAAAAGAAAAGCTCCTGTTCAAATACGCTATCGTCCGTTTGAGCAGTCAATGAGCTATTGCATTGTTACGGTATCTTTACTATAGTTTTATCAGGAGGACAACTATGGCGGCTGGTACGGTACGTTGCGAACGATGCGGAAAAGATATGCCTGAAGCGCAGGCTAAAAATGGGGATTGTAAACAGTGTTCTTTATGCGATGCCTGCGTAGCGGATTATATCGCGACAGACTGTAAAGATTGTAAAAAAAGGGAAGGGGCATAACGCTCTATGGCGCTGACTCTATTTAATACCTTAGGACGGAGCGTGCAGGCATTTGAACCGCGTGCGTCAGGAAAGGTTGGGTTTTACGGATGCGGTCCTACGGTATATAACTATGCTCATATCGGGAATTTACGGGCTTATGTCCTTCATGACGTTCTGGTGAGAACCCTTCGGCGCGCCGGATTTGAGGTAACTCATGTAATGAACATCACTGACGTAGGACATCTGTCCGGAGACAGCGACGAAGGGGACGATAAAATGGTGAAAAGCGCGCAGGAACGGGGAAAAAGCGTTCTTGAAGTAGCGGAATTCTACGCTAAAGCCTTTTTTCAAGACCTTCAGCGTCTCAATGTCGCGCCTCCCACGGTGATATGTAAGGCTACCGAGCATATCTCTGATATGATCGATTTAATTAAGCGAATAGAAGCGCGAGGATGCACCTATTCGGCTGGAGGAAATCTGTACTTTGATATTACTAAGTTTCCCGCCTACGGAGAACTCGCCCGATTGCGGCTGGACGATCTCAAAGCCGGAGCCAGAACCGAAGTGGACGAGAATAAGCGGAATCCTCACGATTTCGTCCTGTGGTTTACCAAAAGTAAATTTGAAAATCAGGCTTTAGTCTGGGACAGCCCGTGGGGAACCGGGTATCCGGGATGGCACATCGAGTGTTCCGCGATGAGCATCAAGTATCTGGGAGAAACCTTCGATATTCACGCCGGAGGCATCGATCATGTTCCCATTCATCATACCAACGAGATCGCCCAAAGCGAAGCCGCTACCGGTAAACATCCCTGGGTGAAATACTGGGTGCATAACGAATTTCTCGTATTAGATAAAGGAAAAATGTCAAAATCCGCCGGCGGATTTCTCACGCTTCAAAGTCTCATCGACGCCGGATATGATCCGCTGGATTACCGGTACTTTCTGCTGGGCGGACATTACCGGAGTCAGCTTCAGTTTTCATATCAGGCATTAGAAAGCGCGAAAAACGCCCGAAAATCGCTCTTGGACCGCGTTATAGAACGGATTAACGGATTGCCCCCGGATGCAAAGCCGGAAAAGGTTTCGCCGGGAAGCAAAGCCGAGACCTATCTCAGCGCGTTTAACGCCGCGCTGGAAGACGATCTCTCTACCCCGCGAGGGCTTGCAGAGCTTTGGGGATTGCTTCGGGACCCGGAGGTATCGCCGGCGGACGCGCTTGCCGGGGCTTTTGACATGGATCAGATTCTGGGACTTGCGCTGAAGGCGGAAGCGGAAAAACGCCGCGGATTCGAGGAGCCTCAAGAATTGGTCGCCGAGATTGAATCGCTCATAGCGAAACGGGGGGAGGCAAAAAAGGTAAAGAATTTTGCCGAAGCTGACGCGATTCGGCGGACCCTGAAAGAACGGGGTATTATACTGGAAGACCGTCCGGCAGGGACCGTGTGGCGCCGGGAATAACCGCAATCGCTGATGCCCCGGTTGAGCCAAGCCGAAAAGGAGTGTTGTCAAGGATGTTGTTACCCAACTTTTTCGTTGCGCTGTATATTCCGAGCCTAAAGGTTTGGGATATACGGCGGTCTTTTGTAACAGTTTAGGGAACGCGTTGTTTTCAGATAAGGATGATGATAGGATGCCTCGGACAGGGGAGGTTCAAACGGAATTCCGCCGGCTCTACGATACGGTATTCCCTATACTGTTCAGAGTAGCTTATCGTATTGCCAACAGCGAAGAAGCGGCGGAAGATCTGTGTCAGGAGGCTTTTTTTCGGCTGTACGAGAAAAATATGGTTTTTCCCAATTCTGAAGAGGCTAAGTATTGGCTGATTCGGGTAGTAAAAAACGCCGCTCTGAATTATGCAAAACGGAAAGATAGAGAACGAAAAGCATACCAAAAGGCATTCCGCGAAGATACCAGGGTTGAAGAAACAGGAGAACATATCCTAATCAAAGAGCAAACCCAAGTTGAAATTAAAGAAGCCTTGGAAAAGTTACCGGAAAATTTGCGTATAGTGTTGATACTAAAAGAATACGGTGAGCTGAATTATAAAGAAATCGGACGGGCCCTCGGCATCAGCGAGGGAAACGTAAAAGTTCGGGTATTCAGAGCCCGGGAACGGTTAGCCGGGCTTTTGGCAAAGGATGGTTCGTATGTGTCCTGATAATCAAATTCTCTCAGTCTACTTTGATGGGGAACTTCCTGCTCCATGGAAAGAAAAAATGGAGACCCATCTGGGGTCTTGTCCTCAGTGCCGCGCTCAACTGGAGCAATTCAGACGATGTTCTCATCTCCTCAAGGAGCCTATCAGGGTCCTCAAAGATACGCCGGGGACGCCGGATATGGAAGCCGCAAAAGAACGGGTTTGGCAGAAGATACGTTCTTTGGATAGGAAAATTCCGCCGCGCAGACGGAAAAATCCGATATGGGGGCGGACCGTTGCGGTTCCTCTGCCTGCGGTAGCCGCGGCGGCGGCGGTTGTCTGCGCTGTTTTGGCGTTGACCTTGATCAGACAGCGGACTGGAGGAGTTCCGCCGCCCCAAGAAGCGGTAGCCGCAGGCGCGGGCATGATGGACGTCCAAGGCATCGTACCGGTTTCGGATATGAACGACGTACTGCAATATCTGGGTACTCAAGACGGTTCGGACATTGTCATAATCCGGCTCCCGGAAAGCAGAAATTTCTCTAGTTCTGGAGAGCCTACGATTCTTAAAGCCGCGGATTATACGAGGAGAACCGGAAGCCGATGATGACAAGGCGGTTTTTACCCGCAGTAAGCGTATTTTTAGTATTCGCCGCCAGCACGGCGGCTCAG
>JAIRPH010000197.1 GCA_031257135.1 Spirochaetaceae bacterium | reverse complement strand
CGGCAAGCGGTGGCGGTTCTGAAGCGGATGGGGCTTTCGGCAGAGGAAATCTCCCGACAGCTTAGTCTTTCTCAAGAAGAAATCGAAGCTATGATGTAACGCCCTAATCCGCCGGGCAACGGCGGGGCTGTTTTTTGAAAAAGTCTCCGTTCTATTGACCGAATTATCATGGCAGTATATAGTTATTTCTATATGAACGTTATGCCGATAGCTATTGTACCGAAAGACGCTGATTTCTCGCCGTGCAGGACTGAGGACAGACCTCGCCTTTCCGTCGCAAGCCCCAAGCCCCAAGCCCCAAGCCCCAAGCCCCAAGCCCCAAGCCCCAAGCCCCAAGCCCCAAGCCCCAAGCCCCAAGCCCCAAGCCCCAAGCCCATTATACTAGGGCGGTTTAGTTTTGTCAAGTATGATACGCCTCGATTTGCTGTTTTTTTACAGAATTTTTTTGCGGGGATTTCCCGGCGCGGCGGCGGCTTTAGCGGTTGCGGGAACCAGCGGCGGATACGTTCTTTATATCATATCGTTAGCGTAGGAGATTTTTATGTCTACTGATTGGCTTGCTTCATCTCGAAGCGAACAGCTTGCTATGGCTAAAAACTGGTCGGCGGTTTTGGCGGTTAAAGCCGCGACTTGGAACATTCCGGCGGCGGAAATTACCCAGTTTGAATCGCTCATAACCATTGCGGATGTTATCCTCGAAAAGGCGCAGTCCGCGGAGCGTACCTTTGTCATAACCTCGATGTGTAAAGCCGCTTTTGACGCCCTCGCCGAGAAAATGCGCTTTTTGAAGAATCATTTTTTTCTTGTTCCGCCGTTGACGGATTCGGACTTGATTTCGCTGGGACTGAAGCCTCGGGATACTGCCCGCACGCCGATTCCGCCGCCGTCGGAGCAAGCTGAAGCGGACATTCTTCGTCCCGGGGTTCACTTGCTGGAACTGCTCTTACGGGTTATCGGCGGAAGCCCGATTCGAGGAGGCGCAGGTTACCGGATTTACTGGGGCGTTCTGCCCCCCGGCGGCGCGGACGTAACCGCCGCGACAGGCGCAAAGCGGGAACTAATGAAACCTCCTGCGTCAGGAGAAGAATTGCCTTTTTCCCGCTTCACCAAGCGGAAACGAGAACGGTTCGACTTTGACGCCGGGGACAGCGGGAAAACCGCGTACTTTTGCGTCAGGCTGGAAAACGCCAAAGGCGAGAGCGGTCCCTGGGGCGCGCTGTTCAGCGCGGTGATTCCCTAGCCCGGCTCAGGCGGTTACGCGGAGTCCGCGGATGCGCTTGACGCCGCCGGCTTCATTGGGAACGCGGCGGGATTGCGGGGATATACTTTGCCTATCTTATACATTCTGGATATACTGTAACCGTTATGTTTTGGGATTCTTGGAAGAACCGAAGCCGAATAAAAGTGTACGCGCTGGTTGGAGAAAGCGGGAGCGGTAAAAGTTTCCGGGCGAAACTGGTTGCCCAGAAGTATCGGGCGGATTTCATCATTGACGACGGACTGCTGATTAAAAACAATCATATTGTAGCCGGACATTCGGCGAAGAAAGAAAAGACCTTCATGGCGGCGGTTAAGGTCGCGCTGTTCGACGAGAAAAGCCAGCGGGACGAAGTCGCCCGCAAACTGCAAGGAGAGAAATCTAAAAAACTGCTCATTTTAGGAACCTCCGAAAAAATGGTGAATAAAATTGCGGCTCGGCTTCAACTTCCTCCTCCAAGTAAAATTATAAAGATTGAGGATATCGCTTCCCAAGCCGATATTGAAAATGCGATCAGAGCCAGAAGAATCGAAGGGAAGCACGTGATTCCGGTCCCGTCAGTTGAAGTGAAACGGAGTTATCCGCTTATTTTTTATGATGCGATTCGGATTTTCAAACGGAATCAGCCGCCTGTGGTCATCGGTTCGATGCCCACGGTTCACGAAAAATCGGTGGTTCGTCCTGAGTATTCGCGGCGGAATAAGGTGACCATCTCCGAAGCCGCCTTGAGTCACATGGCGCTTCATTGCGTGAATGAATATGACCGGCAGATTCGGACCAAACAAATCGACGTCAAAGACGACGATCTGGGATACCGGCTGGTTATTACCATTGACGTAGCATCGGGAACCCAACTGGGCGGCAATATGCACGAACTGCAAACCTATATCATAACCGATATAGAACGATATACCGGAATTCTGATCGAAGAAGTCAATATTATTATTGATAAAATTATACCGTAATGAGAATGATAAGGAGATGGTAATGAAGAAGTATGTGTGCAGTTTGATCCTCTATGGAACAATACTGTTTTCCCTAACGGCTCAAGCTAAAACCCCGGCTCAAAGCTCAATTCCCCCCGGAATGGCTCAGATAACCGGACAATATTACGAGGTTCTCTCTGACAGCGGAGCCGCAGACGCTCAACTTCTTGTTAGAGAATTAGACAGCCGCTTTCTGCTGTACAATAAATTCTTCCACTTCAATCCGCTGAACCTCGGCGGAACGCGCCTAAAAGTAAGGGCTTTTAAAGATAAAACCGCGTACGATACCTACGTCACTGAACGCCTCGACAAACCCAGCCCGGGAGCGGTTTACCTTCACTACAACCAGCCTGACCGCCGAGAGCTGGTCATCAACCGTGGAGGTCCAGAAGAAGACAAAATGTTCCCTCATCAGGCTTTCGTCCAGTACCTGCGGGCTTTTATCCCCTATCCGCCTTCGTGGTTCAGGGAAGGCTTCGCCATCTATTACAGCACCGTCCGATACGAGTCAGGACAGCCCGCGGCAGGCAGTAAAACCCCAGCCGCAGGCGGCTTGGTCTATGAAGAAAACTTGGCGTGGCTCGATAAAGTAAAAGAACTGGGCAATAAAACCCCCTCTTTGGAAACCATCCTGCTTGCCGATAGTCGGGGAACCTTCCCGGACAATTTTCAGGGCATCGCGTGGGCGTTGATTTCCTTCCTAAAAGACAGCGGAAAGGAAGATTATCTGCGGTATCTCTACGAGTGCTTCATTTTAATGGACGATGCCGCCACCGCGCAGGATAATTCCGAAATCCTCTACAACCACATCAAGAGCTGGACTGATCTGCCCTCGCTTGATCGGGATTATAAGTCGTACATCATTACCCGGAAAACCTTTACGGAACTCATCACCGAAGGACAGCGGGCTTACGCGGCAAAAGACAGCAAAAACGCGGAAACCGTATTCCAAAAAGCCCTCCAGCAGAGACCTAGTCATTACGCGCCGTATTATTATCTGGGGCTTCTCGCGTACGACGCCAAAAATTACGCTCAGGCGGAACAGTATTACCAGACCGCCCAACAGTATTACCAGACCGCCCAACAGGACAAATCTGATTCAGAGCAGATTACCGCGCTGATCGCCTACGCGATGGGCATCAACGCGGCCGCCGCGGGAAATAACGCCAAAGCCATAACCTATCTGGAACAGGCGAAAACCCTGTACCCCGCTCAATACGCCGAAATGGTGGACAACCTCATTAAGCGGCTCAGATAGCTACGTTGGGTCTTTGCGTTTCCGGGAACGGCGTCGTTTCGGTTTGGAAGCCGCCGTTTCCTTGGGCGGAAGTTTCTGGGGACTTCCAGACTCTTCCGGGGATTCTTTTTCCTTATTTTCTTTATTTTCCTTACCGAAAACGCGGCTTTTTTTAATGGTAATCCCATGCTCTTTAAAAATCAGCCGCAACGCTCGGTCTAATTCAATTTTAGGCGGATTCATAGGCAGAACAAACTGCCGGACCAGCATGAAAATGTTCTTGTAGTTGTCCTGATCCGCATCCAACCGGACGTTTTCCGCTTCAAGGTAGTCCCGAATCAAAGCCGCTATGATTTCTCCGGGGAGATTCTTAAAAGTTTCCTGATTGAGAGCCTCAAGACTGCGGAAGTATCCTTCCCGGAAATCCTTGTTTTTCTTCATCATCTGCGAAGCCTGAGGCTGTAAATAGGCGTATACCCCGAGAGCTTCCAGATTTTCCACAATTTCCGCGGCGCAGGCGGAGTGAATGATCTTGAAAATCTCCTCCGTAAGCCGGGAGGGAGACACCTCGGACAGCAGGGAAGCCTGTTTTTTAATCATCCACTTGAGGGGCAGAGGCAATTTGAAACCTGTGGCGGTCCCGTATTTTACCGCCCGGATTATCCGCACCGGATCGTCAACGAAAATACGAGACAACGGAATAAGCGGACGAAGGCTTTTTTTCTTAATGTCCTGCATCCCGCCTACATAATCCACCACAATCTGGGTAAGGGGATCGTAAAATAAGGCGTTTAAGGAAAAGTCCCGGCGGAGTACGTCTTCTTCGATGGTCCCGAAGGTATTGCCGCTTAACCCGTCCTTCAAAGAACGGAACGTGGAAACTTCAAAGAGTTTCGCGCCGAAGTACACATGAACCAGTCTAAACCGCTGTCCTATGATCCGGGCGTTGCGGAAGAGCTTTTTGATTTTCGCCGGATTCGCTTCGCTTACAATATCAAAATCTTTGGGTTTTTTCCCCAGAATCAAATCCCGAACCGCCCCGCCGACTATATAGGTTTCATATCCATGAAACCGCAGGCGTTCAACAATACTCACCGCTTCGGTATCTACATCTGAAAAATTAATACCATGTTCATCTTGAGTATATACAATCGCTTTTTTAACGGGCTTTCCGTTTTTTTCAGTAGAATAACGGACGCGCAAGGAAGCCTCTCAAAATAAGTAGGATAGGCCCGCGCCTACGGCGCGTTATGAGTATGATGTGATCCACGTCTACACCTCCGCCGGCGGAACATTTCCGGGGCAATGGCGAAGCATCCAAGCCAGCAGATTCTCCGTTACCTCTTCCCGGTTAGTTTCGTTCAAGGTTTCATGCCGGGCTTCAGGATACAGCACGAATTCCAAATCCGTAATTCCTAGAGAACGATAGGCGTTGACCAGCGCGGTAGGGCTTTTACCCATATCCCCCACAGGGTCCGCGCTACCTCCGAACACATAGACCGGCAGATTCCGCTTAATCATATCCATCGTTTCCGGTCGGTGAATCTTGTTGAGCAGAAGACTCAAGTCCCGATAAAACCCCGCGGAACAAAATACGCCGCTGAGGGCATCCGCAATATACCCGTCCACTTCGGATTCATCCCGGGAAAGCCAGTCGAAGGAAGTCCGGTTTGGCTTAAAGGGCTTGCTGAAAGGACCGTCCGTAACAGCCCTCGCGAGGAACGACCTCTTGCGGACCCCATTGAGCCACGTAAGCAAAGCCATGAACGGAACGCTTGCCTTGATCCGTAAACCGTCAGGACCTCTGGTTCCCGATAAGATACAGCCTGACAAGGGATGATCCCGATAGGTTTCAAGATAGTTCTGCGCTAAAAAAGACCCCCAAGAATGTCCCAAAAGGAAAATCGGAACATCAGGATAGGTTTTAGAGATCATCTGAGTCACCAGATTAATGTCTCCGGTAACTTTGGCGATACCGTCTTTATCCGCGCAGTGTCCTAAAAGACCGCCTATGCTCGGATCGTTTATCGAAAGGTCCGCGGTTTTCCCGTGTCCCCGCATATCCGCGGACCAGACTTCAATCCGTTCCTTATTCAGCCGCTGGGCTAACCGTTCATACCGGAGGGAATGTTCCGCCATGCCGTGTACAATATGTAAAAGCCCCCGCGGTTTTGCGTCCTTATGAACATTCTGGGGAATCCAATGCCTGACAAAGAGTTTTAGTCCGTCATCGGAGGATAGCCATTCACCGGAACTCGTCGATTCCATGACACTGGATTTCTTCTGTTCACCAGTTTTTTTTACTTTGCCGGTGTTTTTTCGTCTAATCACTCCACCCATACTATTATTGTACCCTCTCTATGATTATTCTTGCAATCATGTTATCCTTTAAATCGATGATAATTGGTGAAATTTTTACCGCTCCGGTAGAACGCCTTGCGGCCGGAGGCGCAGGCTTGCTCCGCCTGCAAGGGCGTCCTGTTTTTATCGACGCCGCGGTTCCGGGAGATATAATCGCCGGACGAATCCGGGAAGACCATAAGGACTGGGCAAGCGCGGAACTGCTGGAAATCGTCGAACCTTCCCCGAACCGAGTCGAGCCGGATTGCCCTCGCGACGAAGCCTGCGGCGGATGCTCGTTACAACGCCTTTCATATCAAGCCCAAGTCGCGGAAAAGAGCCGCATCCTCGCCGACGCCTTGCTCCGCATCGGCGGATTCGGAAAAGACTCGGCTCTGCCGGAAATCGCAGTCTACCCTTCTCAGCCGTACGAATACCGGAACCGCGTACAGTTTCATCGGAGCGGCTCCGCGGTAGGCTTTAAGGCTCGGAAAAGCGCGGCCGTGATTCCCCTCGCGGATTGCCCAGTCGCAGACCCCGGAATCCGCCGGGCTTTGCGGGAAAAACGGCTCCGGCCGCCCCCGGAAAAAGATCGGTTTACCGTGTACGCTTGGAAAAAGACCTTTCTCAGCGAAGGCGCAAACCCTCGGGGAACCGTATCCCTCCTCGGACGGGAAATCCTCATGGACGCGGGGGTGTTTTTTCAGAGCAACGGAACCATGCTGGAACAGACGATCCCGGACATTTTAGCCTTTGCGGAAACCGCGGAGCCTCCGGCCGCGGATTTGTACTGCGGAGTCGGTACGTTTGCGGTATTTCTCAGGGATTATTTTTCTAGCATCGATCTATTGGAAGAAAATAAAACCGCCCTTGCCCTTGCCCGCGAGAACGTCCGGGGACATGAAGTCCGGTACGCGGCTCTTTCCGACGAGCAATGGGCGAAAAAGACCGATAAGGCTTACGGTTTTATTCTGGCTGATCCTCCTCGGCAGGGACTTTCGCCGGCGATGCGTTCCATGCTCGCCCGCTCTGGACCTCCGCGGCTGGCTTATCTGTCTTGCGATTCCGCCACCTTTGCCCGGGACGCCCGCGAGTTAACCCGAGGCGGCTACCGCTTGGAAAAACTTCATTGGTACGATTTTTATCCGCACACCCCGAAGCTCGAAGTGTTGGGCTTTTTTGAAAAACCAAAAAACCCCTGAGACTCCGAAACATTCCGCAGTTTAATCTTTAGTGAAACTGATATGATGAGCCTTTAAGAATGTCTCTCATCTGGGAGAGCCGGCTTCGGGTCTTTTTGAAGGAACATCCGCTCTTTTAGACCCGATTTTCAATCTTTTAGAATAAACATTGATTCCCGGAGAGCCGGCTTCCTCGCTCTGAGACCCAAATTCGGGTCTCAGAGAACCTCATTTCCCGCTCGGAGAGCCGATTTCCTCTCTTGGAGACCCAAAATCGGGTCTTTTAGCCCCGAATTCGCCTCTTTGAGATTGGATTGCCTCTCTTTTGGCAGTTTCCGTTTCATATCGCCGGTCTTGCGTTTGCCTCCGAGGAAGCGGATTTTCAGTTCCTCCTAGACCGCCTTCGCTCCGGAGATGTCTTGCGCCGCGCCAGTTTGACGGACTTGTAAAACACGAGCGCGGCAAGGTATAAAAACTAATTTTGGAGGGGTTATGCTTTTTCTGTTTTTGCGATATAATCGGTTATATGCCTTATATTGCGATTAATACGGCGCAGGAGCTTTCCGGCGCGCAGAAAGAGAAGATCAAAACCGAGCTTGGCCGGCTGATCGCCTTGATTCCCA
>JAIRPH010000194.1 GCA_031257135.1 Spirochaetaceae bacterium | reverse complement strand
TTCGGCTTGACTGCCGTCGCAGACTTCGACCGAGTCCGGGGTCATCAGGGCGGCCGCGTCCTGGACCCATTTTTTCAAGGCCTCGTGTTTAAGTTCTTCTAGCTTCATGGGAACTCCTTAACAGGTGATACTCGATACCGAGGTATCGGCTTACGTTCCTTAACCCTACAAAACTCTTCCTAATTAGTCAAGAGCCGGCAATATGGTTTTCCCTCAACGGCACGGACCGAATTTAAAAGAATACCTGAAAAAATACATTGACAAAGAAAAGAAGTCAGTTATATGATAACTTATAACAAGATAAGGATATTATATGAACATTACTGATTTGAAAGTCCATGCCTATTCAGCCCGTTATGGGGTTCCTATAGCCAATGGCAAATATACTTACGCCTCTACGGATATAGTTATTGCCTCGGTCTATACCGACGAAGGGCTGACCGGACACGGCTGGTCCCATGGAACCAAGATTATCATTGACACCCTAGAAAGCCTCAAAGACCGGATTATCGGCGAGGACCCCTTTAATGTAGAACGAATATGGGACAAAATGTATCTCCCTAAAGTATATGGGCGCAAGGGTTTTGAGACTAGAGCCATCAGCGCAGTAGATATTGCGCTGTGGGATATACAAGGCAAAGCCGCCGGACGTCCGTTACGGCAGTTGTTGGGCGGGTTCCGAGACGAGACGCCGGCTTATATTGCCGGCGGGTATTATGAAGCGGACAAAGGCTTGGCAGGGTTACAGCAGGAAATGAAATCCTACGCGGCAAAGGGAGCGAAAGCCGTAAAAATGAAAATCGGCGGAGCCTCCATTGCCGAAGACATCGAGCGGATCGATGCAGTTCGCGAAGCCGTGGGGAATTCGGTTGAAATCCTTGTGGATGCGAACAACGCCTATAATCGGCTGGACGCTCTGAAAATGGGCAGAGCCTTAGACAAACGGAACATCTACTGGTTTGAGGAACCTCTGTCTCCGGACGATCTGGAAGGATGCGCGGAGCTTCGCCGGCGGATAGACACGCCCATTGCGGTAGGCGAAAACGAGTATACCCGCTGGGGTTTTAAACAGCTTCTTGACGCCGAGGTTGCACAAGTATTTAATGCTGACGCTCAAGTATTGGGAGGCATTACGGAATGGAAAAAAGTTGCAGACCTTGCTATGGCGTCTCATGTTCTGATTGCGCCTCACGGGGATCAGGAAATACACGCTCATCTGGTCGCCGCGGCGCCGAACGGTCTTATCGTCGAATACTACGACAACAATACAAACGCGCTTAAAGAAAAAATGTTTGGGTCTCATCTGAAGCTGAACGCGGACGGAATGGTTTCGCCGCCGAACGCGCCGGGCATCGGGGTTGAAATCAACTTTGAGGCTATGGAACCGTTCAAGACCTATCCAATCGGGTAGGGTTTGATATAAATTATGGAGGATTTTTATGAAAAAGGCTTTTGTAATCGCTATGATCGGGGCAATAGGTTTCTGCGTTTCCTGCGGAAACGCTAAGTCTTCGGGCGGTTCAGCGTCTTCGGCGCGGAAAAGCGGGACCCTGAAAATATGGTCTACTATGACTCAGCCTGAACGGGCGAAAACCTTTGAGGATATCGCCCGGGCTTATGAGGAGGCTAATCCGGGGGTAAAAGCGGAAATAACCGTTATGCCCTGGGACGGAACGCTGGACAAGGTAATGGCTTCTATTATTGCCGGAAATCCGCCGGATATTACGCTTCAAGGTTCAGGGTGGCCTCAAACTATGGCGGGAACCGGCGGTCTTATGGAGGTCAGCCAGCTTATCAATGAAATCGGCGGCAAAGAGGCGTTTATCGACATATCTCTGGAACTAGGCAGATATGAAGACGGCTATTATGCGATTCCTCTGTATGTTACTCCGTATATCACCATGTACCGGAAAAGCTACCTTGAAGAGGCGGGAATTACCAAACTGCCTGCTACTTGGGAGGAATTTTATGATATGTGCAAGGCGGTAACAAAACCGGAAGCGAACCGCTACGGATTCGGCGCGCCGATGACGGACGTTCATAGCTGGAAGACGATTTGGGTGTTTCTCCAATCTAATGACGTCAATTTGGTTAATCTGGACGCGGAAGGCGACTGGGTTGTAGACGTAAGTCCTGCGGACAGAGACGCCATTATCGAGATGTACGACTACTTGTACCGGCTTATGAGCGATTGTTCTCCGGCGGGCATGATCAGCTATAACCAGACGAATGTCCGGGAGCTGGTTGCGAAGGGAACGATTATGAGCCGCATCGATACGCCGGAAATTTACTACGACATCCGGGCGTTAGGGGATACGGAAAATCTTCAGGACATATCGTTTTTTTCATTTCCCGGGCGCAAGCGGATCGGTTCCGGAACCGGAGCGGTTACGATGGGCGTTCTCAAAGGCGGCAATACCGCGCTGGCTTCGGATTTCATCAAATTCATGTATACCGGCGACCGGATGGTTGATTTCTATGCCAGTTATCCTTATGCGATGTTTCCGGTAAAGACCGAGCTGTACAAAAGCGCAACCTACCGGGATAAGATGCCGGAAGAACTCAAGCTCCTGCTCCCGGATATGGCTCTGGAGATTTTAAGCCACGCCACGCCCCTGATGATGACCAACGGACCCTTTCCCTTTGCCGGAGAAGTGGAGTCCCGGAAGATTTTCGCTAATCCCTTGATCAATATGTTTACTAAGGGAATCACCGCGGCTCAGGCCGCGGACGAACTGGTCGCTGAGGTACAAGCTCTTTTGAACTGACTGTTGGTTTTCCGGGGTTTTCGAGCTTCGGAAGGTATATCTTTTTATAAGGTAAGGTATGTCTAAACATATATCGAAACCGCGTCTTTTGAGCGGCAGAATGAGCCTTGAAGGATTTTTGCTCTACATTCCGGCGATTATTCTCATCGTCGGCGTTGTGGTATATCCGATGATCTACGCGATCCAGATGAGTTTTACTAACTACAGACCCAATGTAGCTAAGGTAAGCATCGTAGGATTCAAAAATTACGCCTTGATCTTGTCGGATCTCCGATTCTGGGCGGCGATATGGCGGTCGCTCTTTTTTACGATTGGATGCCTTATTCCGCAAATTGTACTTGGGCTGGCAATGGCATCGCTTTTGAATCATCCCCTCCTTAAATGCAAGATGCTTTTTCGAGGGCTTGCCATTACTCCCTGGCTTATTCCCACGGTGGCGGTAGCCATGATTTTCCGCTGGATGTTTCACGATCTGTACGGCATCGTCAATTTTATACTGGTAGACCTAAACCTGCTGAAAAGGCCGTACCCGTGGATTGCCCATGAACATTCGGCTATGTTCGCGCTTATTATCGCTAATGTGTGGCGGGGAACGCCCCTGATGATCACCATGTTTCTTGCCGGACTGCAAGGCATCTCTTCGGACTTTTATGAAGCCGCTGAAGTTGACGGCGCCAGCCCGTGGACTAAGTTCAGCCGTATTACTCTGCCGTTGCTTTTACCGGTGGTTATGGTTTCCGGGATTCTGCGGTTTATCTGGACTTTTAACTTTTACGATCTTCCCTGGGTTATGACCGGAGGAGGTCCCGGAGAAGCTACTCAAACCGCGCCTATTTACGCGTTTATCCGGGCTTTCAGCGGCTACCGGATGGGAGAAGGCTCTTCCATAACGGTTTTACTGTTTATTATCCTTGTTTTCTTTGCCGTAATATATTTCTCGGTGAAGAAGCATCAGGATAAACTGTATAAATAGGAGTTTCTATGAATAAAGCCCAGCGGCATACCCTTCGGGTCGCCGGCGTTCATGTTTTGGCGGTTCTCGCTCTGATTCCGGTGCTGTTTCCGGTTTACTGGCTCGCCGTGTCGGCTCTGCAAAGTCCGGCGTCGATTATCGCTATTCCCCCCCGGCTGATTCCTAAAAGTTTTTCTCTCTATTTTGTTAGCAAGGTGTTTTCTGAATTTCATATTGAGCGGTATCTGTTCAACAGTGTTTTTCTGTCTGTTATATCGGTATTTCTCACCTTGACGACGGCTTGTCTTGCGGCGTTCAGTTATATCGCGTACCGATACAAACTGCGGGAAACCTTTTCAAAACTCGTGCTGTTTGTGTATATGTTTCCGCAGATTCTTATCATCATTCCCATCTACCTGCTGATGTCTAAACTGCGACTTATTAACAGTTATCCGGGGCTTATCATGTGCTACATGGCATTTGAACTGCCTATCTGCATCTGGACTATGCAGGCTTATTTTGAGACCATCCCCAGAGATTTAGTTGACGCCGCGGAAATCGACGGGCTTCCCCGGATTAAAACCCTCTGGTATGTATTTCTGCCGGTGGCTCTTCCGGGGCTTGCGGCTTCGGGGATTATGACCTTCATCGGGATATGGAACAACTTTCTGCTGGCAAATACCTTGCTTATAGAAATGGAAAAGAAAACTCTGCCTGTTGTGATCGCTGATTTCGCGTCGCGGGCTACAACGATGCAGGGAGACGTATTAGCCGCTTCGCTTATTGTCTGTATTCCGTCGTTCTTTTTCGCGCTTTTCGCTCAGAAGTATCTGGTCGGCGGTCTTACCAGCGGCGCGGTAAAATCTTAATAAAGGAGACCTTCCGACATAAGGGCGATTTCCTCCCGCACAGGCGGAGCCTTCCCGCTTGGTTTTGCGGGAGCCGTTACTTAGAGTTTCTTTACCTCTTCGGGAGTCAAGGCTACATTGTCGTAAAAGACGATCTGGGCTTCCCGTTTTTCCCGAGGCATACTCGCAAGCCGCGCTCCGCGGAGCGCGCCAGCCGAAAGCAGAGGTTCGCGTAGCGTGAAGAGTCTGGCGGCGTCAAAGTCCGCATTAAATCCGCCAAATCCTGCTCCCGCGAAGGAAGCCAATCGCCGCTATTTGCCATATCGCATACCTCCATTGACGACTATGGAACTTTTATAGTCTCCCGCCAAGTCTTTACAAGAGACTATGACGCTAATGTAGTCTCCTGTAAAGTTTTTACAGGAGACTACGGAGTTTGTTTAGTCTCCCGTCAAGTCTTTACAGAGGACTATGACGTTTGTACGGTCTCCCGTCAAGTCTTTACCGGAGACTAAGGGACTTATTTAGTCTCCCGTCCTATTGTCATAGGAGACTACCTATCTTCTTGATTTTCCATTACAGGCGCATTGGTCAAGGAGGCGGAGCCGATTCCGCTCGTTTATAACTTTCAATTTTTTGCCAATCAAATTTCCGAATTCTTGTGGAGGTGAGGGGAATTGAACCCCTGACCTTTTGAATGCCATTCAAACGCTCTAGCCAACTGAGCTACACCCCCGAATATATAATAAGTATACTGATTTCAAAAAACAGCGTCAAGCTGTTTTGCAGGTTTTTATAAAAAAAGTACCGGTTTTTCTAACCTCTTGAAAAACTAATCGCCGTGTATTACACTGTAGCCTATAATGAACGCAATTATTACCGTAGTAGGAACCGATCAGGTAGGCATTATCGCCCGAGTCAGCGCATTTTTGGCGGAACGGAATATCAATATAGAAGACATCAGCCAAACGATTTTATCCGGCAACTTCGTCATGATGATGATGGTTGACCTGTCTCTGACTAACAAAAATCTGGAAACCATCAAGCAGGAACTGGCGGACATGGGAGAAACCATGCGCGTTTCTATCAGCTTGATGCACGAAGGAGTCTTTAAAGCGATGCATCGGATATGAGCGGAGGCGGATATGAAAAAAGCAGGTCTCTGGAGCGTTTTTGTTTGCTTTTTGGCGGTCAGTTGCGGCACCGCCGGTTCCTCAACCGCCGGAGATGCTGAACAAAAAAAACCGGCGGAATCCTCAGAAGAAGCTCTCTCAGAGGAAAAGGGCGGGTCTACTGAAGATTTTGTTGAGCTGATGACCCTATCGGGACATACCGGAGGGGTATTGGCGGCCGTATATAGTCCCGACGGCGCGCGGATTTTCTCCGGCTCTGAAGACGGAACCGTCAAGGTCTGGGACGCCGAAACCGGTTCGGAAAAAGCGGCGTTCCCAGAAGATAACAGCGGGATTTGGTCCTTGGCGTGCAGTCCTGACGGAAACCGAATCGCCGCCGGCACTTACAACAAAACCGTCACCGTACGGGACGCTCAAACCGGTCTGCTCTTCCTTACCCTGCGGGGACATACCGATGTAGTGTGGTCCGTAGCCTATAGCCCCGACGGAAACCGGATCATCTCCGGATCAGGCGACGGTACGGTTAAGGTCTGGAACGCCGGCACCGGTCAGGAACTGATGACCCTTACCGGACATACCGGAGGAGTCTCTTCCCTGACCTATAGCCCCGACGGGAAACGGATTCTCTCCGGAGCTTTAGGAGACGGCATCATCCATATTTGGGACGCTCAAACCGGCAGGAAGCTGGAAACGCTGGCAGGACATGAAGGCGGCGTCTTATCCGTAGCCTACAGCCCCGACGGAAACCGGATCATCTCCGGGTCAAACCGGAATACCGTCAAAGTCTGGGACTCAAAGACAAACAGGGAACTGTTTACCCTTTCGGGTCATACCAATATCGTGAAGTCCGTGAGTTTCAGCCCCGACGGGAAACAGATTATTTCCGGCTCTTGGGACGCCGCGGTCAAGGTCTGGGACGCCGAAACAGGACGGGAGTTGAGAACCCTCGCAGGGCATACTGACGGCATTTGCTCGGTAGCCTACAGCCCCGACGGGAAACGAATCATTTCCGGCTCTTGGGACGCCGCGGTCAAAGTCTGGGGAATAAAATAGAAGGAAAAAATGCTGTTTACGCCTTTTGAAATACAGGAAACATTGGATATGTTCCTCCGGTATAAGCTCGATATACGGGCAATTACGTTGGGGGTGTCTCTGCTGGACTGCGCCGCCGCGTCGGGGACTGCAACCCGCCGCCGCATCCGGGACAAGCTCTTGCGGGTTGCAGGACCGCTGGTCAAAATAGGCAGGGAAATAGAAACCGAATACGGCATCCCGATCATCAATAAACGAGTAGCCGTAACGCCCCTTGCCCTGATTGCCGGGGCGTCGGAAGACTTGCGGTATACTCATTACGCGGTTGTTCTCGATGAGGTCGCTAAAGAACTGGGCATTGATTTTGTGGGAGGGTTCTCCGCATTGGTGCAGAAAGGAGTTTCCCTCGGGGATAGGCGGCTTATCGATTCCATCCCGGAAGCGTTGACTGCTACCGAGCGGGTTTGCAGTTCGGTAAACGTAGCCGGTACGAAAAGCGGCATCAACATGGACGCGGTACGGCGTATGGGGGAAGTGATCAAGGAAACCGCGGAAAAAACCGCAGACCGAGACGGGCTGGGATGCGCTAAATTAGTAGTTTTCTGCAACGCCCCGGAGGATAACCCGTTCATGGCAGGCGCGTTTCACGGACCCGGCGAAGGGGAACACTGCCTTAACGTAGGCGTATCCGGTCCGGGCGCAGTGAAGGCGGCATTGGAAGCCCATCCTGATGCGAATTTCGATGAACTGGCGGATGTCATCAAAAAGACCGCCTTCAAGATTACCCGGATGGGGCAGTTAGTCGGCATGGAGGCGGCGAAACGGCTTGGGGTTCCTTTCGGGATTCTCGATCTGTCTCTTGCGCCGACGCCCGCGGTAGGAGACTCGGTAGCCCGGATTCTGGAGGAGATGGGGCTTGAGTCCGCGGGAACTCACGGGTCTACCGCGGCTCTGGCAATGCTTACCGATATGGTTAAGAAGGGGGGGATCATGGCTTCCACTCATGTAGGCGGTTTTTCAGGAGCCTTCATTCCGGTATCCGAAGACGAAGGCATGGTCTCTGCGGTTCGTTCTGGATCGCTCGGTCTCGATAAGCTGGAAGCTCTGACCTGCGTCTGTTCGGTTGGGCTTGACATGGTCGCCTTACCCGGGGATACTTCCGCGGCGACGATTGCCGCGATTATCGCCGACGAAATGGCTATCGGCATGGCGAATAACAAAACTACCGCGGTTCGCGTCATTCCGGTGCCGGGCAAGCGATCCGGCGAGTGGGCTGAATTCGGCGGACTCTTAGGCGGCGCGCCGATCATACCGGTTCATACCGCAAAAAGCGATAAATTTATTGCCCGAGGCGGACGTATCCCCGCGCCGATTCACAGTTTCAGAAATTAGGCTTACGCCTTGACCGCAGACAGGGGAATGAACACCGTAAAGGTCGTACCCTTGTGAAGTTCGCTGTGTATTTTTATGGTACCCTGCAATTCCTCGATTCGATCTTTCACCAGATTTAAACCGATGCCCCTGCCTGCGTGTATATCCGCTTCTTCGGCGGTGCTGAAACCGGGAGCGAATATACACTGCAATAAGGCTTCAGGATCATTCTCGGCTCCTTCGGGAATGATGCCCAGCTGTTCCGCTTTCGCCCGAATCTTGGCGTAATCCATGCCTTTTCCGTCGTCCTTGAGCCGGATATGGATATACCCGTTTTCCACCATGAGGGCGAGGGAAATATGTCCGGTTTCGTCTTTGCCTTGAGCCTTCCGCTCCTCCGGCGATTCGATGCCGTGGTATGCCGCGTTGCGGACTAACTGCATAAGCACGTCTTTCATCACCCGCCGAGGTCCCTTGTCTATGGCTTCAGGATCAAGCCGTTCCACCGTAAACTCCGCTTGTTTAGCCAAATCCTCCGATACCTTACGGCAGGCTCCGGCGAGAGATTCCACCAGCACATAAGACCCTTGATGCCGCTTCTTGGCGGACTTGAAGGATTGTATTTTCTGGAGCGCGGTAATTAGTTTTATCCGGTTCAGTTTTATCTTCTTGATTTCTCCGCTTAACCGTTCCAAGTCGTCTTTAAAGACCGCCTCCTGATCTTGGATGGCTTGCAGGTCTGTTTCCAGCTCGTGAAGTTTATCTCCAAAGGTCTTGAGACCGAGAATCACAGCATTCGACTTGATCGCGTGAACCGCCTGATAGATGTTCACTACCGCTTCTTTCGGGGCGATGCTTTCATCCGTCAAGATACTGCTGATCTCATTAAAGCCGTAATCCATATCTTCGATAAAATCATGCAAAACCCCGGGGTCTCCCTGAATGACCTCAAAAAGAAAGCGCATATCTTCCTGACGACCAGCTTCTTCCTCGGCAAGCCGGGTTTTTAGTTCCTTTTCCGCGGTAATATCCAGTATGTTCCCCAGAATATATACGTCCTTCCGCCCGCCCCGGTTGACCGCGGTAAAACCGCAATTCAAGGTCTTCGCCTCGCCGGTTTCAACGCTTATATAGGACAGTTCCTGAATAGGATTAATGTCGTCAAGCAGTTCATGATCAAAAGAACGGTTTATAACCATATCGAAATAATCTTTCAAGGTATCGGTTTCTTTTTTGGTCAGCGAAGCGGATAAGAGACTGACAAAGTTTTTTCCCTTCAAGTCGTTTATGGAAAAAAGATTCTCCAGAGCATTGGAATACTGACCCTGAATAAGATACTGTTTGTCCATAAGGAAAAACCCTACCTTGAGATTGTCCTTCATAGCGGCGTTTTCGTCCCGCTCATTCTGCAAAATCCTGACGAGAATGACCGCCATAGCCACCGCAATAACAACCAGTATCACATTAACGCTTATCATCTTAAAAAGAAACCGGTTGATTTTAGTAAAAATAACCGACGCCGGAACCGTAGATACTAAGGTCCAAGCCGCTTCAGGAATATGCACCGAATAGATAAATACGTCGGCATCTACTTTGAAAAAAGAATATGACCCAAGCGCCTTCTCTCGGTAGCGTTCCAGCTTAGATTCGGTAAAAAAATCTTTGGCAAGCACCGCCGTACTGTCAGGATGAGTTATGAACAATCCGTTTTTATTCAGAAAATAGATTTCCTGATTCGGCAGAGAAGACATATCAAGAAGCATATCTTCAAGAAAGGCTATGCTGATGTCCGCGCCTAACACTCCTATATCCCTGCCCCAGGCGTCATATAAAATCGTCACTACGGAAGTAATAAGCGAATTGGTTACTACGTCAATATAGGGATCAACATACACAATCTGACTGGGATGGGTCTTGGCTTGCAGAAACCACGGACGCTGAGTGTTGTCATAACCGATATCAGGCGTATAAGTAGGATACAGGAAGAAGTATCCTCCGGGTTTACTCCAAGTAAGGTTATTGGAACAATATATGTTGATTATCTCGTTTTGAGAGTTTTTAGTCCGCCGCAGAAGAGTTTCAAGACTGTCAGTGTCTATCGGTTCCTCCAAGATAAACGGAGCCGCGCCGATGGCGGTATGCTGTACCAAAGCCTGCCATTCTTTGAGTTTCCCGCTTATTTTATCCTGCAACCGCTTGACGTTTACTTGCAAGGTTGTCTCAACCTGCTGATAAGACATAGTGCGGAAGTTAATAAAAAACAATACCGACAGGCTTATGGTAATAAGCACAATAACAGACATACTGACAACCGTAAACAGCGCGGCAAAGGAATATTTCTTTTTCGGCGCCATAGCCGTAATCCTCCTTATGAGGCTTGAGTCGCCGCCATAGCCGGTATGGGGATGTAAATGAAAAATACCGTGCCTTTGTTGGCTTCACTGCGTACTTTGATGGTTCCTCCCAACTCCCGAATCCGATCCTTTACCAGATTTAAGCCGATGCCCCTGCCTGCGTGTACGTCTATGTCGTCGGCGGTGCTGAAACCGGGAGCGAATATGAACTGGGTCAGTTTCTCCCTATCCGGCTCCTCTTGGGTTTGAGGAATGAGCCGTAACCGTTCCGCCTTCGCCCGGATTTTAGCGAAGTCCAATCCCTTACCGTTATCGCTCAGGCGTATCTGAATCCAGTCTTCGTCATGGGTAATCGACAAGCCGATAGCGCCGATCTCGTTTTTGCCCAAAGCGATGCGTTCCGCTCTGGTTTCGATGCCGTGATATACCGCATTGCGGATTAACTGCATAAGCACGTCTTTTATCGCCCGCCGGGGGGCGTCCGCGACGGTTTGGAAATCAAGTTTTTCGACCACCAGCTTCACGGGCTTATCCAAATCGGCCGATACCTTTTCGCAGGCTTTGGTCAGAGATTCAAGCAGGATATAGGCGCCTTGGTACTGTTTCCCGTTGCTCTTAAAGGATTGTATCTTCCTGATAGCATCCATTACTTTGCTTCGGTCTTGTTTTATGCGCCGGATTCCTTCGTGCAAGCGCACCAAGTCCTCGTAGAGAACCGACGGCTGATCCCGAATGGCTTTAATATCCGATTCTAAGGCGTGAAGTTTTTCTCCAAAGGTTTTTAAGCCTAAAATTACCGCGTTCGACTTGATCCCGTGAATCTCCTGATACAGGCTTACGGACGCGTCTTTAGGCGGAACGTCGTCGTCGGTTAGGACGGCGTTAATCCTATCAAATCCATAATCCATATCTTCGATAAAATCCTGCAAAACCATAGGGTCTGCCTGAATAACCTCAAAGAGGAAGCGCATATCTTCCTGCCGCTTGGCTTCTTCCTCGGCAAGCCGGTCTTTGAGCTGTTTTTCGGTGGTAGTATCAATGATGTTTCCGAGGATAACCACGTCTTTACGTCCCCGGCTGACCCCGGTAAAACCGCATCGCAAGGTTTTATTCCGCCGGTAAGACAGTTCCTGAATAGGATTTACGTCGTCTAGCAAATCCTGATCGAAAGAGCGGTTTAAAATCATATCAAAATAATCTTTTACGGTATTACATTCCTGTTCAGATAAAGACCCGGAAAGAAGGTCGATAAAACTTTTCCCTTTCAAGCCGGCCGTATCGAGAATCCGCTCCAGCCCATGAGAATACTGCCCCTGAATGATATAATTCCGGTCTAACAGGAAAAATCCGATATTAAGGTTATCCTTCATAGCCGTATTTTCGTCCCGCTCGTTCTGGAGAATTCGGGTGAGAATAACGGATATACCTATCGCAATAACAACAAGCGTCAGATTAATGACAATCGTTTCAACCATAACCCTATTGAGGCTGGTAAACATTACCGACGAGGGAACCATTGATACCAAAATCCAGTTCAGCTCGGGAATGACCGCCGAATAGAGAAAATGGTCTCCAACCGCGCTGGAAAAAGAAGGCGAAGAAAGAACCTGCTCCCGATAAGAGGCTGTATCCGAATGAGCGAAGAAATCGGTTGTTAAATTCCCTTCGCCGTCAGGATCGGTTATTACATATCCTTCTTTGTTAAGCAAAAAAATCCGCTGTTCCGGTATAGTTGCATACATGGCAAGCAGGGAATCAACGACTTCCAGATCGATGAGTCCCGCAACGACGCCTATGTCTTCAGCGTTATCGCCGTATACCGTGGTTGAAACGGCTATAACGAAGCCGCCGTGGGTTAATGATATAAAAGGTTCGCTGTAGATTATCTGTCCCGGACTCGACTTGGCGTTGCGGAACCAAGAACGAGCGGTATTATCCATGTCCGCCGGAGGGCGGGTTCCGTCGCTGTAGATCATATACCCTTCCGGTTCAGTCCAGGGTACGTTAGCCGAGCAGAAGAGGGTCTTCAAATCCCGCTGAGTATTTTTGATCCGTCGCAGGATGACTTCAACCGCGTTCGCCTCTGCCGGGTAATCCGCCATAAACGGAGCGATTCCGAAAGCCGTCCGCTGTAACAATGAGGACCACCTACTGAATCGGGTACTCACCGTTTCCCGCAGATGAACGATATTTTCCGTCAGCTCCGTTTCAATCTGATTATACGCGACGGTTCGGAAATTGAAAAAAGACGCCAGAGACATACTTATAGTAACAAGCACAATCCCCGCCAGCGAGAGAACCGTAAATAAGGCAATGAAAGCCGGTTTTCTATGGGTCATGTTCGGCTCCTTTTTTTTCAAGGGTTACTGACAGCATAAAGATTTCATGTTCATATATTTTAAAAGGGATGCTCACGATAGGATCGCCTCCTGCAAGCCATGAGATGGAATGTCCGCTTCCCCGTATAATCGTGGGCGGCGAAAGGCGCAACTGAAGCTGTTCGATGCTTCCCCGCTTAACGTTTCCCGCTATGATATTGACGATTTCACCGATGGTGTCGGTTACATCGTCGTCCATAGCCGTATAGCTTCTGCCGGTGAAGCGGTGGGCGAGTTTAAAGGCTAACTCTTTTTTCATGGAGATGACCACCGCGCCTCTGGCTCCGCCGGAAAATCCTATCATGGCGAACAAGTCCCACCCGGTAATGACCGCCTGATCGAAGAGATAAGAACGTTCAGCCACCAACTCGGCGCCTACAAAATTTTTGAACACCTGCATACAGGCTATGGCAAAAGGCTGTAAATACTGTTTAACCATACTTCCTCTCGTATCAAGAACGTTTTTTAAGGGCTTTAAAAACTTTTTCCTTAAAAATTTTTTCGTCTATCGGCTTTATGATATAATCGGTAGCTCCGCTTTTGAGCGCTTCGATTACATTCGCTTTAGCTATTTCGCTCGTAACCATGATGATAGGCGTCGTCTTAAACTTAGGGATGCTCCGAATCTGTTTTAAAAAATCAATGCCCAGCATTTTAGGCATATTCCAGTCAAGGAAAACCAAATCGACCGGGTGGCTCTGGATTACTTTGAAGGCTTCTTCGCCGTTTTCGGCTTCTGCATAACTGCAATGTCCCATATCCAAATCGTTAAACAGATTTTTTAGAACTCCTCGCATTATCCGCGAATCATCTACTACTAAAATCGTCAAGATTAAACCCCTCCTTAACATGATGATCAGTAATTATACGGCATATAGCATAATATAGCATTTGTTTTTATTTGTCAAGCGAAACATATAAACCTGCTGAAAAAAATATCAGTATACGCTGGCATATAGTCCGGGCGTCTGCGGGGGTTTACGGATTCGGTTATACCTGCTATACTTTTTATCGTATGGAATCAACGCTCCTCACCGCTGAAGATGTGGCAAAACAGCTTAACATAAAAAAGTATACCGTTTACGAACTGATTAAACGAAAAGAACTTCCGTCGTCTAAGGTCGGCAAACAAGTGCGGGTTTCTCAAACCGACATCAACCGGTATCTGGAATCGCGGAAAACCGGCGCGTTGCCGGTAATTTCCGCGCCTTCGGAACCGGTACCGGTATTAATCCCTAAAGCCCCGGATTTTCCCGGAGGGCTTCCTCATATCCTGTGCGGTCAAGATATATTCTGGAACTGCTGGTCGGCCGAGTCGCGGAGTCCAGAAATATTCATATCCTCCGGTCGTATATGGGAAGCTATAACGGACTGTACGCCTTCTATAACGGCAGAGTGTCTATGACCGCGGTTCATCTCTGGGACGGAGAAACCAATACTTACAACTATCCCTTTATCCGGCGGCTTCTTCCCGGAATTCCAACGGGAGCTGTACGGCTTGCCGGGCGGAATCAGGGGTTTTACGTCAAAAAAGGAAACCCTTTGCATATCAAAGACTGGAAGGACTTCGCTAGACCGGAAATTACGATGATCAATCGGGAACGAGGATGCGGAACCAGAATCCTGCTGGACCAAAAGCTGAAACTGCTGGGCGTGGATATCGCCGGGATTCGCGGGTATACGCAGGAGTGTACTTCTCATCTTACCTGCGCGGGCATCGTCGCCAAAGGCGGCGCGGACATAGCCTGCGGCTGTGAGCAGGCCGCGGAAGAAATTCCGGGAATCGACTTTATCCCGATCCAGTTGGAATGGTACGATCTGATCTTCCGCCTTGAGGACCGAAATACTCCGGTTATGCAGGAAATCCTCTCGTATATTTCATCTGACGGGTTTAAACAAGACCTTGAGATTATGGGAAAGTACGACGTATCTCAAACCGGACGGTATGAGGAATTCTAAGCAACTATTAAGGAAAGAAAAATGAAAAAAATCGCGTTAACCGGGATCAAGCCTACGGGAATTCTTCATATCGGCAATTATTTCGGAGCCATAAAGCCCGCGCTGGCATTGGCTCAGGAATATGACGCCCGTTACTTTATCGCTGATTATCACGCCTTGAATACGGTGAAAAACGCTCAAGAGCTGTCCGCCAATATCCGGGAAGTCGCGGCCGGCTGGCTCGCCGCGGGACTCGACCCGGAGCGGGTTATCTTTTACCGCCAAAGTTCCATACCGGAAACCTTTGAGCTGACCGCTCTGCTGACGGCTTTTACCAGTAAAGGCTTGATGAACCGGGCCCACGCCTACAAAGCGGCGGTTCAGGATAATCTCGAAAAACAGGACGATCCTGACGCGGGCATTAACATGGGACTTTTTACCTATCCGATTCTCATGGCCGCGGATATTCTGCTCTTCGATTCCGACCTAGTGCCGGTAGGCAAGGATCAGGTTCAGCACGTGGAGATGGCGCAGGATATTGCTCAGTCCGTTAATTTTACCTACAAAGCCGATATTTTAAAGGTTCCTCAAGCCGCGGTTCAGGAATCGGTCGCCGTCGTTCCCGGACTGGACGGCAGGAAAATGAGCAAAAGCTACGGAAACGCGATTCCCCTCTTCGCGCCGGAAAAACAGCTTAGAAAGCTCATCCTGCGGATTGTTACGAATTCTCAAGGCATAGAAGAGCCTAAAGACCCGGAAACCTCGCAGATTTTTCTATTATACCGGCTTTTTGCTACGGCTCAGGAACAGGAGGCTCTGGCGAAACGCTATCGGGAGGGAGGCATGGGCTGGGGCGAAGCTAAAGAAGAATTGTTCCGAGTAATAAACCGGGAACTGAGTCCTTTGCGGACCCGCTTTGAGGAAATTATGGCGAACCCTGCCGCTCTGGACGCGACCCTTGCCCGGGGCGCGGACCGGGCAAGACCTATCGCCGCGGCTACGGTGCGCCGTTTCCGCAAAGCCGCGGGAATCGACTGAGTCGATGCCGCGGCTTTGCGGTTAGAGATGCTTGGAAATCAAGACGACCATGCTTTTCGCTTTCATAAGATATATGTCAGGATGGGCTAAGGGCTGTTCATTGCCGGAAGCGCAAATATCATCCGGCGAAGGAAGCCCGGTATCTACAGCCCGAACCCATTTTTTGTCTATCGGAGTTCTGCATATCTTGAAAGGTATTTGCTTTTCTCCGGCGTTAAACATGATGAAGAAATCGTTGTCATCCCGATCCGCAAGGATTTCGGCTTTACTGCCGTCCATACGCAGAGCCAGACAGGTATCCAGCTTATCCCAATCAGGCGGGTTGCCCCGCTCGTCGAACCAGCTAATATCGGGCATGGCGTTATATCTGCCGTCTCTGCCGGTATAGAATTCCGGGCGCATAAACCCCGGATGGCGCAGACGGAACGCGATGATCTCCTTCGCGAACCTGAACAGGTTCTTGTTCTTTTCCAGCAGAGACCAATCGTACCAGGATATTTCGTTGTCCTGACAATAGGCGTTGTTGTTGCCCTTTTGGGTTCTGCCTATTTCGTCGCCTCCAAGGATCATGGGAGTTCCCAGAGACACCATTAAGGTGGCGAGGAAATTTTTCAGCATCTGCTCCCGGATGTTTTCAAGAACCGGATTGGTCGAGGGTCCTTCAAATCCGTTATTGTAGCTGTAGTTATTGTCGTTTCCGTCCCGATTGGACTCGCCGTTTTCCTCGTTGTGCTTGGCGTTGTAGGAAACCAAGTCCTTCAAGGTGAACCCGTCGTGGCTGGTAATGAAGTTAATCGAGTGAAACGGCTTGCGTCCGTCCCGCAGGTAGAGGTCGGAACTGCCGGAAAGCCGGGTGGCTAAGTGACGAGTCTGCTTAGGCTCTTCCCGCCAGTATCGGCGTATATCGTCCCGATACCGGTCGTTCCACTCCGCCCAGCGTCCCCCGGGGAACCAGCCTACCTGATAGGCTCCTCCTGCGTCCCATGCTTCGGCGATGATCTTGGTGTGCCGCAGAATCGGGTCTTCCGCAATCCGCTCCAGAATCGGCGGGTTTTCCATAAGCCCTCCGTCCTGATCGCGTCCCAAAATAGACCCCAAATCGAAGCGGAATCCGTCTACGTGCATCTCCATCACCCAATAGTGAAGACACTCTAAAATAAATGTCCGAACCACCGGGTTATTGCAGTTTACCGTATTTCCGCACCCGGAATAGTTCTTGTAATACCGTTTATTACCGTCCAGCGTGTAATAGATAGTATTATCCAGCCCTCGGAAGCAGAAGGTAGGACCCCGCTCACTGCCTTCGGCGGTGTGATTGAACACGATGTCCAGAATCACCTCAAGTCCTGCTTTGTGCAGTTCCCGGACCATTTCTTTGAATTCCCGGACTTGTCCTCCGGGGCTTTGGTCCGCCGCGTAGGACCCTTTAGGCGCGAAAAACGCGACCGTAGAGTATCCCCAATAATTAACCAGCATTTCTCCGGTTCGCGGGTTTATCCGGCTGTGTTCCCGCTCGTTGAATTCGTGAATCGGGAGCAGTTCGATGCTGGTGATTCCTAATTCCTTAAAGAAGGGGATTTTCTCGATTACCCCGCGGTAAGTTCCGGGATGGTTGACCCCTGAGCTGGGGTGCGCGGTAAGCCCTTTGACATGGGTTTCGTAGAGTACGCTGAACCTAAGGGGATAGTTCAAGGGCTGATCCCCCTGCCAATCGAAGTCGGCGTCGTCGATGACCATGCACCGGGGCAGGTTGAACAGATCATCCTGATAGGAAAAGGATAGGTCTGTGGCCGGATCGTCAGGGTTATAGCCCAAACTCGCGCGGAGGTCCCAGCCGCTGAGGTCGGTTAGAGCCTTAGCATAGGGATCGATCAAGGATTTATGCGCGTTAAAACGAAACCCTTTTTCAGGAAGGTACGGACCGTCTACTTGATAGAGGTACAGCGTCCCCGCGGTAAGTCCGGGGATATGGCAGTGCCAAATATCTCCGGTTTTGTTTTTATAGGTATCCAGCTCTATTTTTGTATATCCGCTGTCCGGCAGAGAGGACTCAAAAATAACCAGCGTTATGGACCGGGCGTGACGGGAAAAAATGGAAAAATTCACTCCCCTTGTGGTCAAGGCGGCGCCTAAGGGTAAGGCTTTTCCATTCTCAACAATAAAATTTCCAAAAGCCATACTCTATCATAGCATAGAATTCAGAAACCTGCAATTCGGAAACGAGAAAATTGTAAAGTCCGATATAATCCGTTGGACCGAGTAAAACCCGGGCTGTTTCTCCCCCTCTTGCAAAAGATTAATACATTGGTATAATACAAGATTATCGTATCTATTCGGATGATATAATCTAATCGGATCGTATAAAACATTCAAGCTATGAGCAGTACATCGGTACAAGGGCTGATACAGAAAGCCTACGACAGTTTGAGAGCCTCTGACGCGGAAACCGCCGCAAAATTACTGGAAGAAGCGCTTGCCATTGATTTTGAGCATCCTGAAGTGATACACGCTTTAAAATGCCTTAATTGGTGGCTCGATAAGATTAAGCGGCTTCCTGATTTTACCAATCCCTACGACCGGGGAGGGTTCATCCTTTCCCAGTGGAAGTCGTACTATACGTTTCTGGATCGCATCGGCGAGGATTTTGATCCGTGCCAATACGCGCTTCGGGGATTTGTGTTCTCTACCGCGCTTCAGTCTTTTCAGGACGTGCTGGGAGACGGGGTAAATCAGCATGATCCGGGGATTCTGCTTCAGGTAGGACGCTGTTATAAAGGAGCAGGCAACTATGAGCTGGCTCTGAAATATCTGGAACAGGCGATCCGGTTTAAGCGGGAAGACGGAGAAACGCTGTCTGAACTTGCCGATGTCTACGCCTTGCTGGAGGAAACGAAAGCGTCGAAGGTTCTCTTCCGGGAAGCCTTCTTTCTGGACCCTCAAGGCATTGATCTCCGGTCTATGGAATCGGAGCTGATAAAACGGCTTCGGGATTGGGTTCGGGAATTGGGCTACGAAGGAGCGGCTCTGGCGGAATGGATTCCTATTTACGGCTGTTTATTGGGCGTATTTTCGGTAAAGCGGGAGCTGAAGCCGGTTGAATTAACCCGATTAAAGCAGTCTATTTTCACGCTGGAAACTGAAATCCGCAATAATCCGTTGCAGGAACCGCTCTTAAAACCCCGGCTTATCAACCGGTATTTCTGGCTCATCGACCATTACGAGAACGTCCGGGACGACCCCGGTTTGGTTGAAGAGACCATGCTGAAAATAAAAGTCATTGATCCGGCTATCTATGAACGGTATAGGAATTAAATTTTTAGTGCCTTTGGGCGAGGAGTTACAAGATGTCTGAAGCTCTCCTGAAAAACGTGCAGGAACGGCTGAACGAGGAAAAGTGGACCAGAGCCACCCTCAGCAATTATTCAACCAGTCAGTTTAAAGAACTGGACCTGATTCTGAAAGAGGCTATGGACGACCGGTCCGTAGCTGACGAGGTGAAAAAAACCTGCGATGAACATCTGATCCACACCAAGAACAGCATCATTGCCCTCTATCTTTCCGGCATGATCGCCCTGTCCCGACGGATCATCGACGATTCCGCGCTGACGAATCTGGTTACGATTTTCGTGGATAATCACAAGTGGAATATCGTGCGCTACCTGTGCGAACGGATTCTCGACTGCGGAGAGTCTAAATTCGCCCTGCGGACCTTGGCGGAATGTTACAAAAACGACCATGAGGAAGAGGCGGTGTACGGCGTCTGGGAACGGCTCGTCCGAGTCGATCTGGAGGAAACGGACATCACCAAAGCTCTGGCGGAACATTTCGAGAAAGACGGCAACCTTGAAAGCGCGGTGGAGTATTACAAAAAGTCCCTCCACCGGTATATCAATAAACAAACCTTTACGAATGTCAAGGAAATCTGGGACAAACTGCTCGACTTTTGCCCGGAAGACCTCGATTTCTTCCTCCACCTAGAGAAAAAAATCGCTAAAAACATCAGCGAAGAAAAATCCGTACTGCTCCTCCAGGATTTATGCAAGGTATACAAAAAACGAGAGGATATTGATACCACCATAAGCCTGCTCAAAATCATGCTGAACTATGACGAAAAAGACGGACAAGCCCGGAAAGAAATCGTCGAATGTTTCAGAACCAAGTACGCCGGTCACAGCCAACTGGAAGAGTATATCCGGGTATGCAATCTGGTTCAAAACTGGCGGAATATCCATGAAGCCATTACGGACTTTGAAAAGCACATCGCCTTTGACAAGGGAAACTTCGTATACCATCGGACCTGGGGCGTCGGGCGCATCGCAAAGGTGCAGGGCGATGACATCGTGATTGACTTCGCCAAACGCCGGGGACACGAAATGTCGCTGAAAATGGCGGTAAACGCGCTACAGACCTTGACGAAGGATCACATCTGGGTCTTGAAAGCTACATGGAAAAAAGAAAAGCTCTATGAAAAGATCAAAGGCGACTACCTGTGGGCGTTGCGGACCGTAATCAAGAGTTTCGGCAACTCCTGCGACCTCAAGCGGATTAAGGCGGAGTTTGTACCCGCGGTGCTGTCCGCCGGCGAATGGACCTCGTGGAGCGCGAAAGCCAGAGAGATTCTCAAGTCCGACCCTTCTTTCGGGGTCAGCCCCGAAGATATCGATATTTTTACCGTCCGGGAACGTCCCATCAGCATCGCTGAAAAGCTCTTCAACGAGTTCAAAGCCCAGCGGCATTTCTTCGACCGAGTCGCTACTCTGCGGAACTATATTACGCAAAAAGACGTGGAGGCGGATTCGGAGTATTTTACCGAAATGTTCGCCTATTTTTCAGGATACCTTAAATCCTATAGTCAGGTGAACGAATATGTTATCGCCTCGTATTTGCTGGTGAAAGACCTGCTCGGTCAGTATCCGCATCTGGGACCCGCGCCGGAACTCAACTTCCTTGAGCTGTTTGAAGCGGTAGAGGATATGCCCGCGGTGTTTGCCAGCCTCAAAGACGCGAGGTTCCGGGAAGAACTGCTTCAGCACATTAAGCTCTTTGTTCCGGGCTGGGTGGACGTATATGTGAAGCTGTTCCCCTACGCCTTGTCTCCTTCGATTATCTCGAGCCTCAAAAACGAACCCCACGAGTCTAAGCTGGTGAGCATGACCATCCATTGTTTTGAAAACTACCGGGATTACCGGGAAGCGGTGGTGTGGCTTTTCAAAAACAGCCGGGAGGAGCCGTGGTTTCAAAAGGCGGAGATTCCTTTCGAGAAACAGCTTATCACCCTCATCCATATTCTTGACATTTCTTACCGGGAAATCGAGAATCACCGGGAAACCTCGGAGAACCGGAAGATCAATAAGCAGGCGTACGCGGTCCTGTTCAAAGACGGACTCTTGAACAACTACATCGGCGATGCGGATCGGGACACGATTATCCGGCTTTATACGTTTATCAACGACGTGAAAGACCTTGACCCAGCGGATAAGTTCAACCTCCGCAACCGTATTTTGGAGAAATATCCTGACTTCAAGTTCTTCGGAGACGTTATTGACAAAACCGCCGCGGTCAAGGGGCTTATCGTCACCAAGGCGAAGTACGAAGAAAAACAGCGGCAGTTAGCCCGCATCAAGAACGAGGAATTGCCGGCTAATTCGCAGGAAATCGGATTCGCCCTGTCTTTGGGAGACCTCCGGGAAAACGCGGAATACAAAGCCGCCAAGGAGAAGCAGGAAATCCTCAACGCCACCGTCGCGAAGCTGGAAGACGAGATTAACCGGGCCCAGCTCTTCGATCCCCGGACGGTGAACACCAGCCGAGTATCTTTCGGAACAAGGGCGATCCTCTTAAACGTCCAAAGCGGCGAAAAAGAGGAGTACACGATTCTCGGACCCTGGGAGTCAGACCCGGAAAACCGCGTGATTTCCTATCGCGCCCCCCTCGGCGTGGCGATCTTCAACAAAACTCAGGGAGAGCGGTTCGATTACGTCACCGAAGACAAGAAAATCACCTACGAGGTCGAAGACATTGCCGCGGTTGATTTTTCAACTCCTGAGACGGCTTAATCTGACCCCTTCCGTTTCATCTGACGAATCGGTATGCTGGTATCTATGAGAAGCGATAAGGTAAAAAAAGGAATCGCCCGCGCGCCTCACA
>JAIRPH010000027.1 GCA_031257135.1 Spirochaetaceae bacterium | reverse complement strand
TTGCCGTAGTAGAGCCGGGCAAGCATTACCGCTAAGGACAGCACGAAGAGGACCATACTGTACCGGGTAAAGCCTATCGAGTAATGGAAAATCAGCGCGTCCCCGAGGTCAACGATAATGCTCGCCGCGAGAACCCCCATCGCGATAAGCATATTCCCCGGATAAGTATCCCAAATCGCGGCTTTGATTCCCCGCCCTTTTTTCACTTCTTCAACAAAGGGTAACAAAATATTGTAGATGAACATCCAAAGGATCGCGAAAATTCCGGCGATCTGCCACAGGAACAGGGCGTCGCTTCCGTAAGGATGGGGAAACAGCAGTTGGGACCCCGCAAGGAAGGCGCACAATCCGCCGTAGATTTTGGCGGGGACCGGAATACGCCCTCTGCCGAGGAGTCCCGTAAAAAACGCTAGGACCGGGATAATCAGAAAAATGAAAAAGAATTCCAGTTTGACCGCCAGCAGGGTATCGGGGATAAGGCGGTATATCTCGCGGGTTCGGGTGAGGTAATACAAGCCCATGAGCAAGGCGAACGCGCCGCAGAAGCCGTTGTACCGGCTTTTGCGATGGACCGCGAAAATCAGGAAATGGTAAATCCCCACTAAAAGAAAGACGCCGATGAGAACAAACTCAAGGATTTCGCTGTTTTTGCGGGCGATGTACTCATAATCCGCGAGGTAATAGGGACCGGCGTACTGAAAGCCCACGGTTTGGTCTGTCGGGTCTCCGACGATGCGGAAAACCAGCAGATTTTCCCCGGGCCACAGCGCGCGGCGGTCGATAGGGAAAAACACTTCCCGCTGACTGCGGCGTTCCCGGATTTTGCCGGATTCGTCTAGGTGCATTTCCCGCCGGATCGGGGTTCCGTTGAGGTAGATTTCCCAGTTTTCTCCGATAGCCGCCAGAAAAATACCCGGAAATTCGGGCGTATTTTCTTCCAGCCTGAAGGGTATGAAGAAGGTCCATTCTTGGGGGGCTTTCCCGAAGGGCGAAAGGAAGCGCCGTTTCGGGTTGCCGGGGAGGTTCAGCTTGCTGATAAGGACGTGACTCCACCGGGGATACGCCCGCCAAGCCGGGTCCTGCACATTCGGCGCGGCCGTATCGGCGGGGTCGAAGCCGGCTTTCAGGTACAGGGGGTAATCTTGCAGATCGATATAAAACCGCGGCTCTTCGGCAAACGCGCCCCAGATCGGCAGAATCAGGAAGCTCAAAAATATCGCCTTCCGCTGGGGCTTGCGTACATTCGCGGGAATAGGGTATACTGAAAAAAGGTTCCTCATTCTCACGAATTTCAGCCCCTTCTCAACGGCTGTTGGCATTGATTTTGCTCTCTCTCTCTCTCTCTCTCTCTCTCTCTCTCTCATAAATTCGCTCTTTCATCCTTTTTTAAAATTTTAAAAAAAATAGAAAATATTCCGCTACGCAACGCGGCTTAATACTTCCTTGAAATCTTATAGTATAGTAAGATACCATTACTTAGTAATATTAGGGTTTACTCGAGGCCGAAAAAATTTCCTTTTTTAAACGAATTCGAGTAAACCCTAGTTCTCCGAAAGTCCTAATTACTATATATATCATATTTTATGAAGAAAAACAAGTTCCCTCCGAGAGGACCGGTTGGGATTGGTTTTCGGGGACCCTATTTTGGTCCTCAAAAAATTAACCTAAGGGGAAAAAACGTATGATCGATATGTGCGGAATGAAACCGGACGGAAAGCCCTATCGGGTACTTATTGTGGACGATTCCGTATTCATCGCCAAACAGCTTAGTCAGATTCTGAAATCTGAAGGCTTTGAAGTAGCGGGGATCGCCCCTGACGGACGGATCGGCGTACAAATGTACGAGGAGATGAGCAGTAATGTAGATTTGGTTACGATGGATATAACCATGCCGGGTATGGATGGCATTTCCGCGTTGGAAAAAATTAGGGCTATTAACAAAAACGCGTCGGTAGTCATGGTAACGGCTTTGGGCAAGGAAAATTTGGTCAAGCGGTGTATGCTGATGGGCGCGAAAAACTTCATTGTTAAGCCCATAGACCGAAGCGCGCTCCTGACCCGGGTCTCCGCGGTTCTCGGCATAAAGCCCGGGTTTGCAAAGTAAAAACGAAGATTCGGTACGGAATGTCAAAAAGGATAGGTTGTAATATCAAAAACGATAGGCTCCTGAAAGAAAAAACCCCTCAGATCGGCTCTGAAGACATAGCCGCCGCGTATCTAAGAGAAAAAAACGCGGAAGTCAAAGCCTGCATCGGCTTTCCGTTTCCGAAGAGAAATAGTCAGGAGGGACAGTAAATCTGTTTTTTTAAAAAGAAGAATACCGGAGCGGCGGTAGCATCACTGCTTGACTGGAGAGATACGTTTTTAAGGAGTCGCTATGGTGCGCATAAGCATTAGAAAGAAGATTTTCGGCGCGATTTTGATCGGCCTCATTGCCAGTATCGTTATCGGGGGCATCGGATTGTACGGCATTAAAACCCTCGACGACGCGCTGAACTATATGAGCGTAAACCGTATTCCCAGTCTTATTCTGTTGCAGAATATTGACGGCGGGCGCGCTCGGATCCGCTCGTGCCGGTATGAAATACTGGCTACCGCTGAGGACTCAAACAGAAAAACTATTCTAGCTCAGATTAAAGCGGAATATCAAAAAGCCTTTGACGCCGTCGATACAAGCTGGGAGGAATTCCGGGTAATTCCCCGGAGTACCGAAACGGGCAAGAAACTCCTTACCGACCTTACGGGAATGTACGCGAATTGGCGTAAAAACCGGGAGTTTATGGATAGGTACATTGAGCGGCTTTCCCGCGCGGAAGAAGGGGCGGAGCTGGACGCGCTGTACTCGGAATATTACAACGCGATGCGGAACATTGACGCTGAAACTGAAGCCTTCTCTACGGGCTTGCAGAGCCTAAGCGGACTCAATAATAAAACTTTGTACGCCCTGATCGATGAAAACAAAACCACGGGAAAACGGCTTATTCTGACCAGCATTATCATTATGATAGCCGGATCGGGCGTTGCGCTGATTCTGGGAATTATGATTGCCAATCACATCGTCCATCCGATTAAACGCGTCTTTTCTCAGCTTAAACCGATGGCTGAGGGCGATCTTACGCATAAATTTATTTCTGACAGCAACGATGAAATCGGCGATATGATCCGTCTCCTTGGGGTTATGCGCCGGGGCATTACCGGGCTTATCGGGGCGGTCAACGAAAGCGCGAAAAACCTGCGGAATACCGGCGCGGAACTATCTTCAATGGCGGTAGAATCCGCCGCGGCGGTAACGCAGATAGACTCCAACGCGAAGAAAATTCAGACCAAAGCGGAAACGCAATTCGACAGCGCGGTAAAAAGCGATAACGCCATCGGCGAGGTTACGAAAAGCATCAGCGGGCTGAACGGCGATATTGAAATCCTCGCGGGAAGCATCGCCCGATCCACATCGGCAATCGAAGAAATGACTTCTAACATCGTATCAGTAACCAAGTGTCTCGAACAAAACGAAGCCTATGTAGAAAAACTATCGACCGCGTCCGAAAAAGGCAGAGAAGACCTCAACCGGGTTATGATTTCTATTCATGAAGTAGCCAAAGAATCCGAAGGGCTTCTTGAAATAAACGCGCTGATGGCGAACATTGCGAGTCAGACGAATCTGCTGTCGATGAACGCCGCCATCGAAGCCGCGCACGCGGGGGAATCAGGGAAAGGCTTCGCGGTCGTCGCCGACGAGATCAGAAAACTCGCGGAAAATTCCAGCGTTCAAGCGAAGACGATTTCTACGGTGCTGAAAAAAATAAAAGCCTCTCTCGACGGCATAAGCGGCGCGACAGAACTTATGCGTCTGAATTTCGAGGAAATCGATACCGGCGTTAAAACGGTATTCGCCCAAACGGAACAAATCAAAACCGCTATGGCGGAACAGAGCGTCGGAAACAAAGAGATTCTTTCCGCGGTTGAAAATATCAATACCGTAACGCTGAATGTGAAAACCGGTTCCGCTCAAATGAACGGCGGGAGCCGGGAGGTTATCACCCAATCCCGGCACCTTATGCAGTTGAGTAAAGAAGTAAGCGGCGGCATTCACGAAATGGCGAGCGGCATCGGACAGATCGGCTCGGCAATAACCCGAATCAGCTCCGCCGGGGTCGTCAACAAGCGGAATATCGACGCCCTTATGGAAGAACTCGCAAAATTTAAGGTGGAATAAGTATGAAAAATAGTAACACTGTGTATGCCGCCGGATCGAGGAAGATATGAAGACCGGCAATGCCTTGTAGCGCGGAGCATAGCAAAGGTTCCGCCGCGGACGTCCGGGACATTACCGGCAGGAACAAAGAAAGCATCGCCGCGTTGGTTCAGGCGGTATAACGCCGCCGGAAGAATATAGAAGAAATAAAGATGGAGTATTATGTCTATAAAAAGAATTTCAGCGTGCATCAATAGTTTTACGATTATTGCTATTGTTTTAACCGCTTTTCTGCTTTTTTCCTTGAGCCGAAGCATTAAGGAAGTCGGAGAAGCCGCGGAGAACCGTTTCTACAGCGCGTTGCTGGTGGACGAACTTCGCAAAAGTTCGGAAGAACTGACCCGGCAGGTACGCATTTACGCCGTAACCGGAGCCGCGTCCGCAGAGGAGGCGTACTTTAACGTATTAGCGGTTCGGGGCGGCGAGTCGCCGAGACCTGCGGACGCGGCTGTCGCGCCCGGTCAGAAGCGGGTTTTACTGGATTTGCTGAAAGCGCGTGGCATTACCGATGCGGAATTCCGGCTGGTTAAAGAAGCCAACGCGCTTTCCGACGCTTTGGTCGCGCTGGAAATTGAAGCGATGAACGCGGTAAAAGGGGTCTTTAAGGATGCTTCCGGGGAGTTCACGATTCACGGCGAGCCTGATCGGGAACTTGCTATGAGTCTGGTATTCAGCGAGGACTATTACCGGGAAGTACAGAAAATTATGGCGCCCATGGACGAATTCCAGCGCAGGGTAAATGCAAGAACCGAAACGCAAATGACCGGCGCGATGGCTAAACAAAATAGCAATATAATATTTTCCGCCAGGGCGTTAGTATTCGTACTTTTTGCGGCTCTCTTAAATCTTTTCGTCAGCCAGCGCGTTGTCGCGCGCCCCCTTGCGACGATTACCGGAATGTTAAAGGACATTGCCGAAGGCGAAGGAGATTTGACTCGGGTGGTTGATATAAAAGCGAATAATGAATTCGGAGAATTGGCAATGTACTTCAACGGAACTCTGGGAAAAATCAAGGGTTTGGTTCAGACTATTCGGGAGGAATCGCATCGGCTTTCGCATATCGGCGGAGACCTTTCGGCGCATATCGCGGAAACCAGCGGGAAAATCAGCGGAATAACCGCCCGAATTCAGACTATTCAGGGAAGGGTGATAAACCAGAGCGCAAGCGTTACGCAAACTAACGCCGCTATGGAACAGATCGCCGCGAACATCGGGGAACTCAACGGCGCGATTGAAAAACAGAATCAGAGCGTTGCCCAATCTTCCTCTGCGATAGAAGAGATGGTTGCCAACATCCGCTCGGTAACGGACACGCTGGTGAAAAACGCCGCGAACGTTACCGGCTTGACCGGCGCCGCCGAAGCGGGCAGATCGAGTCTTTCGGAGGTCGCGGCGGACATTCAGGAGATAGCAAAAGAATCCGAGGGCTTACTTGAAATCAACGCAGTGATGCAGAACATCGCAAGTCAGACGAATCTGCTGTCGATGAACGCCGCCATCGAAGCCGCGCACGCGGGAGACGCCGGAAAAGGCTTCGCGGTAGTCGCGGACGAGATTCGCAAACTCGCGGAAAACGCAGGTCAGCAGTCAAAAACTATTTCCGCCGCGCTGAAAAAAATTCATAAAGCTATCGGCAAAATTACCGGGTCTACCGATACCGTTCTCGGAAAATTTAAAGCGATAGACGAAAACGTCAAAGTCGTAGCGGAGCAGGAAGAAACCATTCGGAACGCTATGGAAGAGCAGGGCGCGGGGAGCAAGCAGATTCTCGAAGCCATAGGCAGTCTCAAGGAGCTTTCCGAAACGGTGAAGCGCGGCGCGGAGGAGATGCGCTCCGGCAGTGCAGGTATCATTCAGGAGAGTCAGAATATGGAAGCCGCCACCGGAGAAATTTCCGCGGGGATGGACGAAATATCCCTCAACGCGAATCACATCAACGTTTCCGCCGCCTCGGTGGAGGACAT
>JAIRPH010000174.1 GCA_031257135.1 Spirochaetaceae bacterium | reverse complement strand
ACCGAGGCTCTGCAAATCGCGGTCGCCTTGACGGACAGCAGTTATAACAATTTTGCCGCGGACTTCGGCGCGGGAGCCATGGGTATCACTGAGTCGGCGCAGAAGATACAGTTAGAATCTTTGGAAACAAAGATGGCGCGGCTCTCACTCCCCATTCCTGATTACGTTACTGCGCGTTTATCCTGCTTGCGTAGGTACTCCAGTTGGTCGCGCCATGGTACGCCGACACGTTGGCTGACGGCACCCTGATGGCAAGGCTGGCGTGGGTATCGGCGAAGGCATTCCCACCCAAAGTTGGCGGCGTTGTGGCGTTGAGGTTAACTAGGGCAAGGCTCGTACATCCAATGAACGCTTCATTGCCGATGGTGGTAACCGTCGATGGCAGGCTACTTAGTGTAATGTAGGTGCAACCCATGAATGCGTCAGGACCGATGATGATAACGCCCGAGGGCAAGCTGGTCAGTGCAAGATTCGTACAGGTATAGAACGCTCCATCTGCACGACTGCGGTGAAAGATTTTGACTGCCCTTTGACCGCGGTCGCGTTCTGCGGATTGACGGTTACGCCGGTAATCGTGAACCCGGGTTCGGAATTGCCGTTATCAGATTCAGGACAGGCAGTGAACAGGAATGCCAGCGTCCCGAAGACTGCAAGCAAACTGATGACGGGTTTCCCCGCCGATCCCGCTCCGCCCTCCGTCAAATATGCGGTAATTATATTCAATTCTGTTTTAAATATTTCTTCAAAATATATTTTTCGTTGCTTGTCCGTATCCATAAGACGTTTTCAGCGGATAATTCCGCGTCGGACAGCGTCTTTAATATACCTTCATGGTTTAGATGATTAGGGTTTATATACACAACATCATAAGTATCCCCGGCGGTAAAAGGCGGTAATTTTTCGAGATGATAATACAAAGGTCTATAGTCTGGCAACCATACGCCGCATTGCGCCGCTTTCAGTGAATGTGCGGCGGCGTCCGCGCTTATATATTCCTGCGCTTCCTTATATACATCATTAGAGCCGCCGCCAAACGTTCTGAATGAATACGTTACATTAACAAGCGCGATAAGTATTAAAACCCGGATAATCATATCCAGTTTTCCCCAGCGGAAACCGTTTATAACAACAGCGGGCGCCGCCGCGAAAATAAGGGGCAGGCATATTGAAAGATAACGCCAGGTGAGTAGCGGCCATTTAAGCGAGATACAAAAAGCCGCGATGAATATAAATGAACCGGCATAGACCGCGTACTCTGCGATTCCGCCGTTCTGTTCCAATATATTTTTTATTGCTTTTATCCTGCGTTTCATAGCCGGAATTAAAAGACATATCAATAAAAGTCCGCCAAAGACAATAAACTCTGGTGGTGATCCAGAAAGTATGATAGCGGTCAAATGAAGCCATACTTGAGGTAGCGGAAAGCCATATTGAAGGCTTTCCAATGATTGAAGAGCTTCTTGGAAAAACAGCAGGTTCGTCTGAAAGTCCGCCTGAGCCGATGCCGCAACCGGCAGTTATTCCCCCGTGATGCTTATTTTGAGGATTGCGCTGGCGTCCCGTACACCAACTCCGCGTACCAGCATGATTTTTACGAGTTCGGCTATATCGGTGAGGCATCCCCGGTAAGTTTTTTCATGGTCCGCAATAAACTGACGTCCGCAGTCTTTGCAGAGATAATTCTGGGAGTCGTTGCTTTTTTTACGTTTTTGACTATAGTATTGCTATTGCATCGGGGGCATTTGAGTTCTATGGCGATTTGCATTATTCCATAGTATCGCTTTTGTCCCCTTTGTCATGCTCCGCCTATCATACTTTGTAGATCACCTCCTAAACGGCTTATTGGAGAAGCAATGCTTCCCGTATAAAAACAGTAAAAAGGGTGTTGGAAGGGTCTTAGTGCAGTACGGTATAGTAGAGAAAAAACGCCGCTAGGCGGATTCGGCGGCTGACGCTTCTGGGTTCCGCAATATGTAAAAAGTTCCTCGTAATAGGTAGAAAAAAAACGCTTGGCTGGGGCGTAATCGGGCTTGCGTATATATTGACTAAATCTATGCTTTATTACTACTATCTAGGATATTTTTCTTGCAGTTAAGGAGTTTTTGATGCTGAAAAGCCTGAAGGCGCAGTTTTTTTTATCGTTTATTGGGCTTGCGGCGCTGGTTGCCGCGGGAGTTGGGGTTGCGATGTACCTTCAATATGAGGCGTATATCGCATCGTCCTATAAATCGACCATGAATCAGAGTCTGGAATTGCTGAAGAAGCGGTTTCCGGTTTTAGGGAAAGACCCGGACAAGATACGCCGAGCGGGAACCGAAAATACGGACGCTTACTGGGATATGGTCGCCGCGTTTCGGGATACGGCGGAATGTTTCGGTTTGGCATATATCTACTTTATCCGCAAAGAAACTGAGGGCTACCGCTTTCTCGTTGCCTCGGAAGACGCCAGAGGCGCGGATGTTTTCCGTCTATACGAGCGTCCGCCTGCGGAATTGGACGAAGCCTTCAGCGCGAAACGTCCGGGTTTCACGAAAAAGCCTTATCGGGATGAATACGGCGTACTGGTTTCGGCGTTTATTCCGGTTATCGGCGGTTCAGGCGAGATTTCCGGCGTTCTCGGGGCGGACTATCGCATTGAATTCGTGAAGAAACTCCAAAACGAAGCCGCCGCAAGTCTTGGGCTAGCGTTTATACTCAGCGGCGTCATAGCGATGGTCCTTGCTTTCAAGATGTCCGCGTCTTTTATCTCGCCGATTCTTCAGGTTCGGGACTTTGCGGATGCCATCTCGAATCTTAACTTCGACGTCCGAATCAAGAATATCAGGAAAGACGAGATCGGCGAAATGCAGAGGTCCTTGATTACCATTCGGGACAGCCTCCGCAAGGCTATGGAAGACCTGAACAAACAGCTCGCAAAGATCATGAGTACCAGAGACAAACTAAATAGGGTTATCTATGATTCTTCGGCGGACCTGAAGGCAATCTCGGAGAGTTTGGACGATATGCAGGAAGAAGCGGATCTCCAGATGCAGTCCGCGGAGCAGACGTTTCAATCGGTACAGACGATTCTCGATCAAAGCGGCAATCTCGATCAGGCGGTCTACACCCAAGCCGCGCAGATTACCCAGTCCTCAGCGTCGATTGAACAAATGGTGGCGAATATCGAATCCATCCGCAAAGCGGTCCAAAAAGTAAGCCGAATCACGGAAATAATCGGCGGCTCCTCCGCAAGCGGGCAGGCGATGCTCCGCAAGCTGGTAACGGAAATCGCCGGCATCCACGAGCAGTCAGCGTCCTTGCAAAGCGCGAATAAAACCATCGCGGATATAGCGGGACAGACGAATATCTTGGCGATGAACGCCGCCATTGAAGCCGCCCACGCCGGAGATCTGGGCAAAGGATTCGCCGTGGTCGCGGGAGAAATCCGTAAGCTGGCGGAACTCTCCTCAAAAGAGTCCTCCGGCATTTCCACGGAAATTACCAAAATGCAGGCGGCAATCGAGCAGATCAACGGCGTCTCCGAAGAAACCGTGAAATCTATGGATTCGATGTTCGTGGAAATCAAAACCATGGACGACTCTTTCGCCGCCGTAAACCACGCAATAGAAGAACAAGCCGTCGGAGGCGGACAAATCCTCACCGCCCTCAAAACCATTCAGGATATGACCGATAAAGTCCGCTCCGGCGCAGGAACTATTCAACAGCAAAGCGGCTCAATCAGCGGCGAAATGAAAAAATTACAGGAAATATCCCAACAAGTTACGGTCAGAGTAAAAGCGGTACGGACCGCCGGCAAAAGCATCAGCCTCTCTCTGGAAGAGGCGAAAAGCCTCACCCTCTCGGAGTAGCGTTTCTTCATAGTCCGCAGGATTATCGCCGGTCTGTTTCAAAAAAGGCGGGGGTACATATTTCAAAAGTTATCGGCATTTCTTTTTTAAAACTTTAAAAACATCTTGCATATCTTTTTATTTTTTTATATATTCAATAAGGAGTTATGAAAATGATGACATATCTTACCGTATTATGCAAAAGCAAATACGCCGTATTGCCTCTGCTGTTTTTCTTGTGCCTCGGAACCGTAAAAACCGGAACCCTTACGAATGTCCAGAGCTTCTATGAAACCGCCGCCGCGCCGGAAGTGCCGGGCGGCATCTTTGAAGGCTACAGAAAAACCCTCTACGATGTGATCGATACCTACCGAGGCGCGCTCTCCAGACGGGAAATAGAGATTATAATCCTAACCGAGTCCAATGGCATAGCCAATGCAGTATCCTCAGGCGGCGAAAACTACGGCGTAGGGCTTATGCAGATCAGCAGTATCGCCTTAAAAGAATTCAATCAACGGTATACGATGGATTACCGCCTCGAAGATTTGTACGATCCGTTCGTCAATATAGAAATCGGCTGTTGGGTTCTCAACGATTATTACGGGGAAATCGAAAATCCCGACCTATACAAGCTCTATAACGCCTATAATGTGGGACTCTATAATCACCGCTCATATTATAAGCACTATCAGAATCACAAGTATCCTGACGGAAAATCCTACAATTCCCTAAAACGCCTTGAGTGGGCTATCGGCGTCTACGACAATCAGTCGTGGCGTTTGGTCCCATGAGCAGGCGGCTTAAACCCGATATTCCTAGAGGATAATCATTGACACAAGCCTCAAGAGCGGGCTATTCTGTTCAAGAAACTATGAAAAACTTTGAAGAGCGTCTGGAACGGCTGGAAAGCCTCGGCGAGAGGATACGAAGACCTGATATTTCATTGGAAGACGCGCTCAAATCTTTTGAGGAAGGCATTAAACTCGCTCGGACTTTGGAAAAAGACCTTGAAAAAGTAGAAAGCCGAATCGAAATTCTTATGAACGGACCGGAAGTCAAAGCTGGAACGCCTCCGGAATTAGGGCTGTTTGACGCTTAACCGCAATAACCTATGAACGAAGAAACCAGAAGAAAAATTAAAGTCCTCCCGCCGGAAGAAGCCCGAAAAATAGCCGCCGGCGAAGTTATCGACCGCCCTGCGGCTCTACTGCGGGAATTCATCGACAACGCAATCGACGCGGGGAGTCGGCTCATCGAGGTACGCATCGACGACGGAGGAATCCGCCGAACCGAGGTCATCGACGACGGCATCGGCATGGACCGGGAAGATTTGGAGATGTGCTGTAGGACTCACGCCACCAGCAAAATCCGTTCTATGGAAGACCTCAACCGCGCGGGAACGTTGGGCTTCCGGGGCGAAGCCTTGTCCGCGGCCGCGGAGGTTTCTCATCTGGAGATTCTCACCAGCGCGGACGGACGGGAAGCGTGGCGGCTTGAAGTCGGTCCGGGAGGCGGACTGCGCCCTCGTATCAGGCAAACTCGGCGCATCAAGGGAACCAGCGTCCGGGCGACGGACATTTTCGACGCCATACCGGTACGGAAACGGTTCCTAAAACGGGATTGGAGCGAAGCTAATCAGTGCAAACTTACGTTTCTCGATAAAGCCCTTGCGTTTCCCCAGATCGGTTTCCGGTTCAGCCAAGACGGAAAGCCTAAAATATGTTTTCCCCCGGTTTCCACCAGAAAAGAGCGGTTTTCCGCGGCGTTACTGCGCCGGAATGAGGGGATTTTCTTATATGAAATCGGCGCGGCCGGAGACGGGTTCACCATAACGGTTGTCTTAGGCGGCCCGGAATTGTCCCGCAACGACCGGCGTCAGCAGTATGTCTTTGCCAACGGGCGGCGGATTCAGGATTTTTCTCTTATGCAAGCGTTGGAATACGGCGTTCAAGGGTGGTTTCCCAACGATACTCATCCCGTAGGAGCGGTATATGTGGATGTTGATCCGGCAAAGGCGGATTTCAATATCCATCCGGCTAAACGGGAAGTCCGGTTTGCGGATTTAGGAGCCATTCATCATGCGGTAACTCAGTCGATTCGGGATTTTATCCGCCATCGGAACCTTGCAGTGGAGCAACAGCGCGAAGCTGAAGTAGTATTCCCGAATCTGGACTTCGAGGAGCCTCGCATCGAAAAGAAATACTGGTCAGCCGGAACTCTGTACCGCGCCGCCAGCCTTGCGGAAACGGCTCTCGAAGGGACGCGCCTAAGCCCGGAACCAGATGATGACCCACAGCCTGCCGCGGAGCAGGTTTCACCCTATGGGCTTAAATACGCGGGGCGGCTGTTTGATTTGTTTATAATGGTAGAAAAGGACAATCGGCTCTTTATCATCGACCAGCACGCGGCGCATGAACGGCTTCTTTATGATGAGTTTCTTTCAAAGCCCATTCCGCAACAGGAACTGCTGGTATCTATTCCGTTTAGTACGGAAAGCGAGGAGGATGACCGGTTTCTTGAGACTCGGCAGGCGGAACTGGCGAAGCTGGGCGTTGACCTTGAGTCGGATCGCGGGTTTTGGCGCATTAACGCTCTTCCGGTTTCGTGGCGGCTTGGGGATAGGGACACAGTTAAAGAAATCTTGAATCTCAAAGCTTCGGGAGAAAACATAGCCGAACATTGGGCGGCGACCCTTTCCTGTCATCGGGCGGTAAAAGAGGGGGAAGCCCTCGATGAATCCGCTGCGCTTGCCTTAGCCGCCGCGGTCTTAACGCTACCGGTTCCCCGGTGTCCTCATGGTCGTCCGCTCTGGTTTGAAATCAGCAAGGAAGAGCTGTTCAAAGCCGTAAAACGGATATAAGCCTTCGCCTGATCGCCGCGCCTCGGCGGTTTTTCCCTGCGCCTTGCGTTAGGATAGGAATACTGATATGATAGGGCTAGGAGGTTCTGGATGAACGATAATGAGGCGCGGCAATGGGCGCAGAAGGTTTGGAACAAAATCGAGGCGAAGATTTCCGCGGAATGTGACCGTATCGGTTCGCAGGTTCCCTATATCGCCCGGAACGGAAGATATGAGGACAAAATGGCGACCGATCCCTACTGGTGGACTAACGGATTTTGGGCGGGGATTCTCTGGCTTCTCTATCACGATACCGGGGCGGAAAAGTACATGACCGCCGCAAGAGGCGTGGAAGACCGGCTGGATGAATGTTTGACGGGATTCACCGGTCTTCACCATGACGTGGGGTTTATGTGGCTTCACACGGCGGTATTGGATTACCGGCTTACGAAACGTCAGCGTTCTTTGGAGCGGGCTTTTCATGCGGCGGCGATTCTTGCCGGACGCTACAATCCCCGGGGGCGGTTTATCCGGGCTTGGAACGGAGACAAAACCGGTTGGATGATCATCGACTGCATGATGAATCTGGCTCTGCTCTATTGGGCGAGCGAAGAGACCGGAGACCCGCGGTTTAAATATATCGCCATGGAACACGCGGATACCGCGCTGAAGTATCTGGTTCGAGACGATGGCTCCTGCAATCACATCGGCGTCATGTCCCTGAAAGATCGGGAGTTGCTGGACGCGCCGGCAGGTCAGGGATACGCGCCCGGCTCTTCCTGGACTCGCGGGCAGGCTTGGGGACTCTACGGCTTCGCTATCAGCGCGGCTCATACCAAAGATGAACCGGAATACAAAGAGTATCTGTCAGCCTCCAAGCGGATCGCTCACTACTTTGTCTCTTCCGCGGCTTCCTACGGCTATATTCCGCCTATCGACTTTCGGGCGCCCAAAGAGCCGGCTTTGAAAGACAGCTCCGCGGGAGTCATCGCCGCGTGCGGTCTCCTTCAGCTTGCAGACCTCCTCGGCAAGGAGGAGCAGGATTTTTATATCGGCGCGGCAACGCAGATGCTCAAAGCCCTCGAGGAAACCTGCTGTGATTGGAACCCGGAACGAGATTCCATCGTACAGGAAGGAGCTTGCGCCTATCACTGCAAGAGCGACGAGCATCGCGTCCCGCTTATCTATGCGGACTATTTCTTCATCGAAGCCGTTCACCGGTTGCGCCACCCCGAGTTTCGGGTCTGGTGAACCCTGACGCCGGCGGATAAACGCACACCCGTTGTATGCGGCGTTTGACCGCCCCGCGCCCGCAGGACGCTGGGCGGGGTTCTTTTTTGGTTTATTTGTAAATCTTGAGCCAGCATATCCGCCAAATCATTATCTGTTATCGGTTCAGCGGGTTGATTCTGGGTCATCGTTATGGAATGTTTTTCGTCATTTACCGTAACTCCCTCTCCTGAAGCCATAAATGCTTTCAGCATTTCCCAAGTTTCGGCGATATTGCCGCCGGAAAAGGTCAAGCGGATTTTTTATTTCCAGATGAGAGAATCAGATTGGTTCCCTTGCTAAAGGATGCGGATGAGGATTATCGCGGCGTATATAACTACAAACAGAACAATACAAAAATTTCTGAACAGCCTTTCTCCCTCGGTTCCGGTTACGAAACCGGCGAGGCGGAAGTATTTCTTGCTGAACGGATAAAGCCAGGGTACTCCTTTTTTGTTAAAAGTATCCGCCAGCAAATGACTCAGCCAGCCGAGGCAAAATCCAGCCCATAGGCTTAACAATACGCCGGTAAATAAACCCTTTTGAGCGAATCGGAGCATATATAAATTCGGCATGAACAAAATCAGCAGTACCAGCCCGCTATGAGTTTCCCGCCGGTGCTTCGCCATAGTTATAAACAAGGTGGTACAGCAGGACAATCCGAAAAAAATAGCGCAGGGAATAAGTACGTCAAAGAAACGCGCTCCCGTAACGCCGATATAAATAGATAAAAGCAAGACCCCAATCCCTGACAAGGTCATCGCCGCTTTGAGAAAAGACCGCAGGCGTTTTCCGGCTTTACTGTTAGGCATATCAATATCGGGACCGAGCGCGCCGATTATCGCCGGAAGCGCGCCTATAAACGGATATACCAAATGTCCGCCTATATTGAATCCCAGCTTCCTTTCAGCTATGCTTAACGCAATCGGAAGCCCTCCGCAAAGTCCGCCTATAACCATGTGGGTATATCCGTTCATATCTACACTCTACTTGATATGATATACGAGATACAAGATACTGATTATCTATGAAGCCTCTAATCCCCAAACCCGGCATGGAACGAGGACAGGGAGCCATCATACTGTGCGCGGTTCTCTGGAGTACCTCCGGGCTTTGCATTAAACTGCTTGATTGGCATCCTATCGGGGGAGGACTAATCATCGCCGCGGTGGCGGTATCGCCGATACTGGTATCCCTCAAAAGACGCTTGTGAATGACGGGCATCAAATAGGTAAGATAGTGTTTGACAAAAACGGTTATTGTTAGTACAATGATGAATAAAGGGATGGGGTTTCCCCCATTCCCTTCCCCCTTTACGGGGAGCCGCCCTAGCCGATCATCTTATTGATGATTACGGCAAGGAAGGCCTCGGCAATAGCCTTGAGCAGCCACGTGAAAAAGCGTCTCAAGGCTTTTTTTTGCCTTTGTTCCATCATAAACCCCCTTTACGAAGGATTTACCCAAGATTTCTCTCAGGCATGGTTCCTATAATCCGATTTTTTTGAAAAAAATGCAATCCTTTGGGTAATCAAGAAGTCATGCCCCCGCGGATATATCAAGAAGATGAATCGCAAACGAAAATATGTGTTTTTGGTAAGATAGTGTTTGACAAAAACGGTTATTGTTAGTACAATGATGAATAAAGGGATGGGGGTTTCCCCCATTCCCTTCCCCCTTTACGGGGAGCCATCCTAGCCGATCATCTTAGCGATGATTACGGCGAGGAAGGCCTCGGCAATAGCCTTGAGCAGCCATCTGAAAAAACGGCTCAGGGCTTTTTTTTGCCTTTGTTCCATCATAAACCCCCTTTACGAAGGATTTACCCAAGATTTCTCCCGGGCATAGTTCCTATAATCCGATTTTTTTGAAAAAAATGCAACCGCAGTCTGAACCGATAGACGGCGTTATTGCTTGACGGAAAAATCACCGGCGCAGTATACTGTAATCGTGGACAATGAAACCGAAATGAAAATCATTGAACGCTTGGATAAGCTCGTTGACGGCATGGACAAAATCGTCGGGGCTATTCCGAAACCTGCAAGCCGTATCCAGCGTGTAATCGACGCGCTGGCGACCTTTGCTACGGTAGCTGGACTGCTGGGTATAGTTCAGATTATTATCGAGTGGATAGGAGGCTGACTATGATTATGAAACTTTTTTTGAGTATATCGCTCCTTGCTATCGGCATCGCGCTGTTTTGTGTATCTCGGTATCTGAAAAAGCGGGGTTTATAGGAGTATGATGCAAAACGCTTTTCGTAAACCAGCCGGATGCGGCGAATAATCGAGGCGTGAAATATGCGTTTTTGGTAAGGTAGTGTTTGACAAAAACGATTAAAGCAATACATAAAGGCTTTGACAAAAAATAATTTTTTGGGTAGAATGATGAATAAAGGGATGGGGTTTCCCCCATTCCCTTCCCCCTTACGGGGAGCCGCCCTAGCCGATCATCTTAGCGATGATTACGGCAAGGATGGCCTCGGCAATAGCCTTGAGCAGCCAGGTGAAAAAGCGTCTCAAGGCTTTTTTTTGCCTTTGTTCCATCATAAACCCCCTTATCAAGGATTTACCCAAGATTGCTCCCGGGCATACTTTTATAATCTGATTTTTTTGAAAAAAATGCAATCCTGAGGGATATAGCGAGAAAACGAAAATGTGCGTTTTTGGTAGAATAGTCTTTGACAAAAGTAATGATTGTTAGTAGAATAATAATTACGGGCGAGGATGGCCTCGGCAATAGCCTTGAGGATCGCGATCAACAATCTTCTCAAGGCTTTTTTTGCCTTTGTTCCATTATAAACCCCCTTAACAAGGATTTACCCGGGATTGCTCCCGGGTATACTTTTATAATCCGATTTTTTTTGGAAAAAATGCAGTCCTTTGAGTAATCGAGGGTTTTTTCTTGGGCGACAAAAAAGGTCATGCCCCGTGCGGACATGACCTGAAGCGTTACGCCTGAGCTTGCGCTAGAAGCTATAATCGAAGAGAATCGGGACAGTGAGCGCGGCTATTTCTTTGGTACTGTCAACCTCGGTGCCGAGCCGATAGGCAAGTCCACCCCGGATGGAACAGGGACCAATGGATTTTTTAATCCACGCGCCGAACCCTACCCGGACGCCGCCGTTCCGTTCAGCACTCGTACCTTCTCCTATTACCTTGTCGTCTTGATCGGTAGTCTTACCTTTGAATTCCAAGCCGAAGTCGATGCCTACCGTGGCAAAGCCTAGATCGTATGAAGGCCACAGATGAGCGTTCAGAACAAAGGGTAGTTTGATTGCCGGGTCTCCGGAGGTGTCAATTTTTACGCTACCTGCAAATTTAGTATCGATCCGGGCGAGAATATTGATCGGTCCGGTTGTAAAGCCGGCGCCCAAAGAAACTTGGAAAGGAGCCTGCCATGTAACCTTGTCACCGCTGAAGCCCATGACGGTATATGAATCCGGTTCTTCTTTCCATATATCAACGTTCCCTGTCGGTTCTTTAAAGCCGAAGGGAATCTTTGCGCCCAAGTCAATTACCAGCCCTTCCATACCGGTAAAGGCAAACGCAACTTCAATCTTTGGAGCAGTAATAGTAGGATAATAAGGATCAAAGCTCGTATTATATATCCATAGATCAGTAACGGGGTCTTTTATGAATAATTTGTCAACTGCCGGTTTTGCGCCGACGTATTGGACGCGGGCTAATCCAATGCCGCCGATTTCATAGCCGACTGCGGCTTGGACATACTGGTAGGCGTACAAGGCTTTTTCTTTGACCCAATCAGTATGGCTCTCATTGCTTTCAGCAATGGAAATCAGACCGGGAACCCCGACGCCGACGAAGAGACCTTCAAGGGGAGTTAAGCTGATAGCAAAACCGCCGCCGGCGTTGTCTCTCGCGTTACTCTGTCCCTGAAAACGGGTGAAGATTTCGTCAGGGCTTTTCATTCTGACGGTGTAGTGTTGCCAGCCGTCATCGCCGATTTTCCCCCGCAGGGTATCGATGTTGAACCGTCCCACATCAAACTTGAGCCAATCAATAGGCTTCCACCATACTTCGGCAAAGTCGTCAAACGCAACTCTAAAAGAAGAATTTGCGTTAAACTGGAGTTTGAAGTTAAGTCCTACTTTTCCGTCCGGGTCCTGCGCGACAATTCCGACTCTCGCTCGGGGAGCGTTATTGTTACTACCGTTTCTCCCAAGCCCTGCGCCGATGGCAATTTCTTCCTCGCCTTTTCTTTTTGCGACATCTCCGTCTTGGATAAGTACCTGTAACGGGATAAGGGCGGCGTCGAATTGACCAGAGACGGTAACTTCCGCGAAGAGCGCGGGAAGTCCCAACACACTGAGTATAACCGAAAGAGCTAATAGCTTTCTCATGGTTCCTCCTTGAAAATATCAGAGGGAAGCGGACAACGCCCGCCTAATACCCCCTTGCTATAAAAAGGAGAACCTCGCATCCATGGCACGGACAGAACGAGACCCTCCAATTTCTCAGATTACCCCTCAGCCTTTCCGCTGAAGCGCGTCTCAGAGCGAATGAGGACAAAATATCCTCTCGCCCCTAAATTATACTAATAAATATATACAGCTTTTACCTCTGCTTTGTCAATAAAAATCCTTTGATTTCAGGATATTTTTACCATAATTTCCGCATAATCTGCCGCGAGTATAAAAATACGCCAGCCATGTCATTTAAAGTCTAAAAAAAATGAAGAAACCCCACCCCTTCGCCGCCGTATAACCCTCAGCCGCCGCCGTACTCCTTGAGAATATCTTCCAGAGAACGACCGCCCCTCAGCAAATCAAGAATCTCCTCCTTGCCTTTTTGCAACCCCTCCTGGAGTCCCTCTTGCTTGCCTTTTTGCAGACCCTCCTGAAGACCTTTTTGGATGCCTTCTTGGAGACCCTCTGCGCGTCCCTCCCGTTTAGCCGATACCATCCGGCTCTGCATATCCAGCTCGTATTTCAACTCGCTCAACAGCCGCGCCCGCTCCCGCTCATCCCGGCTTATCGTCAATAACGCCTCTCCCGCCATCGCTATACCCTCCTCATACCGCAGTATCTCGTTGATACGGCTACGCTCGCCCATGTCAGCGCAATACCGAAAAAAAAACGCCCACCGCTCCTTCGCAGTCATCTCCGCCACAGGCTTCTTCATAAAACCCCCGATCTTGCTCAATTCCAGCGTTATTATACACGTCCGACCCCCTAAAGAAACTCCCCGCTCCGCATCATAATACCGAAACTCATGCAGAAACTCCTCGTCGCCTACTACCCGCCCGTTGACCACTATCGATATCTGATAGGTCAGCCTCAGCGCGCCGTAATCCGCCATGCCGCCCCGTAGGTCCTGCCCGCTAAACAGCTTCCCCGTGTAATACTCCATCCGAACCGGCTCAAACTTGTCAGGATACAGCGTCATCTCCACATCCGCAAGCTCTTCCCCAGCAGGATCAGCCCCATCCAGCTTGCAGTTGATGTCATACCGAATCTGCCGGTCCCGCAAGTTCTCTACCCCGGCTCGTTGGTTATGACCTGCACCGATATAACCGCGCGCCCAAGAACCGCAGAAAGCAACCCTTTCAACGCGCCCTGCGAAACCGCCGTCTCCTTCGTAAATACCGCTTTGAACACATTATCCCAGCATGGATTTATTACCCTATCCTCCGGACTAAAATAAATATCTCTCATAACCTCGCCTCCTTCTGAGAATAACCCCTATGTCAACGCAAAATCAAGACCAAACCGCTATTCCGCCGATAGCGAATTGGCTCCGTATATTCTTGTTATAACTGTAGCTGTTTTTTATTTTTTAGAGCGGCTCGATCCAGTAGACGGATTCTTCGTATGCGACGATGCGGACTTCCGTACCTTTAATAAAACCGAGTTTTTTATTTTTACACCGGACGCATAGTTCCGTTTCTTTACCGAATTGACGGACCAAAGCTGTTCCTTCGGCTCCCGGGGGAATCGGGGCGTTAATCACCGCTTTTTCCCTCACGAATACGCTGGAACCGCCTGATGAACCGAGATGCCGGCGATACAGCAGAAGACAGCTTATGAGCGTTATGACGATTCCTGCGCCGAGGATGCAGAAAATAATTAAAGTCCTCATTACCCTATAGTACCACAAGGAAGGATGCTAGGGAATAGGCGTTTTATTGAGGGTCCGGGCGTCTCTCTTCCCGTGTTTGCCGATATAGTCATAGTATGAATCAGTATCTTATTGAGGGTGGATATCCTATCAGCGGAACCATCAGGGCAAGCGGCAATAAAAACGCCGCTCTGCCGTGCATAGCCGCATCGCTATTAACCGATGAGCCTGTGATACTCTGCAACATTCCCGATATAGAAGACGTTCAAGTGATGTTAAGCATATATCGCGCTTTAGGCGGAGAGACGGCGCTCCTTGCGCCTAACAGGTATTGCCTGAAAGCGGGGAACATCGCGAGTTCGCGGATTCCAGCGGAATACGCCCGGAAGATACGGGCTTCTATTCTCTTCGCCGGACCGCTTCTGGCTCGGACTGGGGAAGTTCTTTTGCCGCCGCCGGGTGGAGATATTATAGGCC